>DASVNI010000036.1:0-10457 GCA_036383935.1 Gemmatimonadaceae bacterium
CCCTTCTCGACGAGCCGGTCGACGAGATAGGTGATCCCACCGCTCGTGACGAGGATCTTCCGCTGCACCTCGCCGAGCAGGAGCGGCCCCTTGTGGTACAGCGCCTCCAGGATGGCGAACTCGGTCGGCGTGATCCCGTGCTTCTCCATCTCGTCCTTCATGACGTGCTCGGTCACGGCGTTGAGCGACCGGGACATCGCAACGAACAATTTGAGCGCGGTGTCCTGCTTGAGATCGAGTGCTGGAGGTGCCGGGGCGGGTTTCGTGTGGGATTTCATCTTAGAACTAAGATAAATAATCTGGGGCAGGATGCAAGTCCTCGCCTCGAGCTCGCTCGGGATGACAGCGGCCCGTGTCATCCCGAGCGAAGTCGAGGGATCTGCACTTACACCGCCCCGCTCGGAATGACAGAACCGCCACCGCGGACCGAAGCTACGGCCGAGGCTGTGCCCGCTCCGGATGCGCCGCGATGGCGAGGACTTCCTGGGCGATCGCCTGCGGATGACTGAACGGGGCGGCGTGAGCGGCGCCGGCGATGGCGACGAACTTCGCCGGCACAGCACCGACCTGCGAGCCGGTCAGACGCGCGAGCTGCATGCCCCACGCGGGCGGGGCGACGGGATCACGTGCGCCGCACATGATCGTCACGGGAACGTTCACGCGCGGCAGCTTGTCCTCGATGCGATCGCGCAGTGCATCCCTGAGCGTGCCGAGGATGCGCGATGGCCCGGCGCGCAGGTAGTCGCGCGCGACGTGCGGGACGAGTGCGATGGGTTCGCGCGGCGTGTCCTGCACGACGTACCAGAACTGCTGGTGGATCGTGCGACTGCCGGCGAGCATGGTCGGTGCGTTCAGCACGAGCGCCGCGGCGAGATCGGGCATGCGCGTTACGGCCTCGACGACGACCTGGCAGCCCTGCGACTGCCCGACGAGAATCGGCGCGGGGATGCCGCGCACGCGCATCCACTCCACGAGCGCATCGGCCAGCTCGGCGAGCGACAGATGCCGTCCACGCGCTTTGCTCTTTCCGAACCCGGGCAGGTCGAGCGCGCTCGCCGCGAGCCGATCGCCAAGCGCGCGCATCGTCGGCTCGAGATAGTTGGCCGCCATCCCGAGCCCGTGCACGAGCACGACATGCGGCGCGACACCGACGTCGCTCGGCGGTGGTGCAGATCCCTCGACTCGCTCCGCTCGCTCGGGATGACCGCTGGTGTCATCCCGAGCGAAGTCGAGGGATCTGCACTTACCAAGCGCTCGTTCGGGATGACGAGCGCGGTCGTTCACGTGGCCGCGCACGCGCACCCCGCCAACGGTGTCCCACACCGCGTGGATCACGGCGTCGTCGGCGTGGCGCGTTGCGCTCAGAAGCGCCTGGGGCGGAGCGGCGTGAGCGTCACGGGCCCGATGAGCCCGGACGGCAGAGGCGTCCATTTCGCCGCGGTGAACAATCCGTCCTCGCCACGGTTCGCCGCGAGCCGCGCGGGGAAGTTGGTGTTGTAGAACTTCTTCCAGAGGACGCCGCGCCGGTCGAGATCGATGATGCGGTTGGCCATCAGGTTCGTCACCTCCACCTCGAGGGTGTTGGTGTCCTTGAGCAGATACTCCGGCACCTCGACGCGCCACCAGGGACCGATGAAGGTGCCGATGTCCGTGCCATTGAAGGTGACGCGCGCGCTCTCGCGCACACTGCCGAGATCGAGGCGCCAGCTGGTTGCCCCCTCCGGGAGGACGGGGCGCTGGAAGGAGATCGAGTAGCGGGCCGTTCCGGAGAACTTCTTCACGTCGTCGCCCGGCAGCTCGGTCCATGAACCGAGCGGCGCGTTGCGCACCTGTGCCGGGAGGTTCGGGCCGCCGGAGATGAAGTCGATCAACCAACCGCCACGCAGCGTCAACGGCGCACCGGCGGTCTCGGTGTATGGCCAGGGCGCGTCGCTCACTTCATGATCGTAGGTGCGCACGATGCGCGACGCGCTCGCCGGGAACTGGAGATAGACCTCGATCCCCTTACCCGCTTCGCGGATGCGGCCCATCCCGCTCTGCGCGTGCATCGCGGCATACACGGCCGCCGACTTCGCCGTCGTCGCCAGCGGCACCCACCCATCGACGGTGCGACCGCTGGTGTTGACGATGAAGTACGTGTAGCCGTCGCGCTCGCGACGGCGAATGAGCTGGAGATTGAGCGCGGCCGCCGGCTCGTGTCGCGCACCGGCGGCGCCGAGCAGCGAGGCGAGGTCGTCGCTGACGAGCACGGCGCCTCGGCCCAGCGGCGCGCGCTTCACGACGCCGTCGGCCGACGGAGTGAACTTCAACTCGCCGACGATCGCGCGGAGCCGAGCGCGATGGCCCTCGAGCTCGTGCAGGCCGGCGACGTCGGGGGGGAGTCCACGGTAGAAAGCGATCGTCGCGCCCGCGCGCGCGAGTCGCACGAGATGCTCCATCGTCTCGATCGGCATGTAGTGCGTCGCCGGAACGAGCACGGTGCGATAGCGTGCGCCGCCCTGCGACACGAGTGCGGCATCGTCGACCTTCACGGTCGCGAGCTGGCGATCGCTCACGTAGTCGTACGCATAGCCGCGCGTGAGCATGAGACCCGCCGCGAGCTTGAACGCCGAACTGTCGGAGGGCGGGATCGCGTCGAAGTGCTCGAGCAGCGCGGTGGCCACGCGCGAGGGCTGTGCGAAGCGATCGAAGATGGGGAAGTAGAGCAGCACGTCGTTGTCCGATTCCCCCGATTGGAGGAAGGACTGCACGCGCGCGGCGTACGAGTTCAGCTCGCCGAGGTCACGCCACCAGGGATTCTGCGGATTGAACTCGACGGCGGCGTAGAAGAGACGGCCGGGCCACTCCTCGCGCGCCGGCGAATAGGCCGTGCCGTGATAGACAACATGGTTAACCCCATTGAGGAAATAATTGTCGAGCGCGGCGCGGACGTCGGACAGCTTCGTGACGAAGTGCTCGGTGAGCCACGTCGCCGCTTCGGCGGAGGCGAGCCGCTTCCCCGCGACGTGCGCCGCGGAGGTGGCGAAGCGGATGCGCGTCGGATCGGTGCCCTCGGTCTCGGGGATGTCGGACGCGGTGTAGAGATCGAGGATGTTCGCCGGAGAGCCGTGCGCCTGATTCCGGATCACGGCACCGCGCCCGTGCGCCCATTCGGCCCACGTCGTCGTGAAGCCGTCGAGCATCAGGTCGGAGACGGTCTGGCGATAGTCGGAGAGCACGCGCCGCGCGCTGTCGGATTCGACGGCGGCCATGAGGAACGGCAGATAGTTGCGCAGGTCATACCCGCGCCGCGCGCGGAACTCGTCGAACAGCTTGGGCGTCCAATCGCCCTGGCCGCTCGCGTCGTCCACCTCGTACGAGTCGTTGAAGAACGCGCGCACGCCGCTCCCGTGGCGGCCGGCGAAGGCGCTGTCGAAGCGCTGCAGGTAGTGCGTGATCGGCTCGCGCGCGAAGTGGTCGATGACGTTCCCCTCACCGCCGGGTGCGGCGCGCTCGACCTGCTTGCCGTGCCAACCCTGGAACACGGCGTAGAGCGTCCAGTCGCCCGGGGGTGCGGTCCAGTCGAGAATTCCGGCCGGCGTCACACGCGACGTGACATCGACTGGTGTACCGCTCCTGGGATACGCGACCAAGGCGACGAGCGGCATCGGCTTGGGGAAGCGCACCTGGTCGATCGCGAGCGCCTGGAGGTTCGGCGTCGTGGCGATCGGATCGCGGAGCTGCGAGATGTCGACGTGGCCGCTCACGGCGCGCACGAGCGGCGTCTGGATCATGGCGACCGTGTCGCGCAGCCGCTCGCCACCGTGGACGGTGTACGTCTTCCACGCGACGTACTTCGACGCATCGGCGTCGCCGACCTGCGGGCCGCCGAAGGGCCAGCCCGTGCCGTTGTTCATGTCGACGCCGAGCCCGAGCTGCTTCGCCTCCGTCAGCGTGTACTCGAGCATCCCGACCCAGCGCGGCGAGAGATACGGAATGAACTCCTTCTCTCCGCCGCGCACGCCGTAGATCGGCGTGAGCTCGACGCCGCCGAGGCCGACGCGGCGGTACGCCTCGAGGTTGGCGGCGAGGTCGGCGGAATCGACGGCGCTCCCCTGCCACCACCAGCGCGTCCAGGGGCGCATCTCGTTGGTGATGGCAGGCCAAGCGGGAGATTGTGCACGTGCTGCGACCGGTGTGATCGCGCCGAGCGTCAGCGCGAGCAGACCCGTCATCCCGAGCGAGCGCAGCGAGTCGAGGGATCTGCACTTGCTTCGGCATGAGTGCAGATCCCTCGACTTCGCTCGGGATGACACCGTACCGATCCGTCGACTCAGCATCAACGCAGGCGCGGCAGGGTCTTGCGAGGGGCGATGCCGCACGACGGCCAGCTCGTCATCGGCGGGATGCGCTGCGCGGCGCCGGGCGCCGGGGGCGGCAGCATCGCGTTGGCCTTGTTGATCGAGTCGGCGACGACAGAGAGGTCCACCTGCTCGCGCGTGATCTTCTCCGGGTCCTCGCTCGCGAGATATGCCATCATCGCCGCGAGAGTGGCGTTCGCCTTGAGGTCGTCGAACACGATCTTGTCGTACGTGTCGCGGTCGGTGTGCCAGGTGGTGTTGCCGTAGTTCCAGTTCAACCCACCGAGCCCGAACGACGGCGCGCCGGCGCAATAGAAGGAGAAGTCATCCGATCCACCGGTGCCCGGCACGCCGACGCCGATGTACTTCACCTGGTCCTGGAAGACGGCGGGGAGCTGCTGCAGCCAGCGGCGCGCGTGCACGTCGCCGTTGGGGAAGCCGGTCGCGCCCATGCGTACGATGCGGCCGGTGCCGTTGTCGTTGTTGAACACCGCCTGGAGTCCGGAGAGCACTTCCGGATGGTCCTCGCGATACGCCTTCGAGCCGACGAGTCCGATCTCCTCGCCGGTCCAGTGGCCGACGCGGATGGTGCGCTTCGGCTTCGGATACGCCTGCTTCAGGATGCGCATCGCTTCCATCATCGTCAGCGTGCCCGTGCCGTTGTCGGTGGCGCCGGAGGAGCCGTCCCACGAATCGAAGTGCGCCGAGAGGAGGATGTACTCGTTCGGCTTCTCGGTGCCAGGGATGGTGGCGATGGTGTTGAACACCGGCTGCTCGCCGAGCGCTTCGGACTCGAGATCGAGTCGAAGCTTCGGATTGTTGCCGCGCTCGGTGAAGCGGTACACGAGGCCGTAGTCCTCGCAGCTCAGCGAGACGTTCGGGGCGCGCGTGGTGTAGGTCTCGAAGATCTCGCGCGTCCCGAGCGCGTCCTTGGGGCGCGTACCGACGATGCCGGCCGCACCGGCCTGCTCGAGCTCGAGGGCGAGCTCACCGCCGCCGAGGGCGAGTCCCTTCCCGGTGCCGCGCACGTTGAACCGGTTTGACCAGTCGCGCAGGCGCGTGATGCGCGTGCTGTCCATGCGCGCGAACGACTCCGGCGTGGCGTACTGCGTCCAGTCGGAGATCGGCCGGCAGGTATACGGCGGCGCGGAGACGAGGACGAGCTTTCCCTTCGCCTGCGGCAGCCAGCGCGCGAACTCGGTGCTGTCGTCGAAGTGCGGGAGGATGATCGTGCCGGCGACGAGGGGCTTTCCCTTCGTGCTCGGGCTGAACGCCAGCATGGTGCCCTCGAGCGAGCGCACGCGTGGGCTGATCAGGTCGATGTGCGACGTGCCGCGGCGCCACGAGCGCCAGGTGCCGAAGCGCTCGTTCTTCGCGTCGATCCCCCAGCTCTTGTACATCGAGACCAACCAGTCCTGTGCGTCGCGCACGTTCGGCGAGCCGGCGAGGCGCGGGCCGATGGAGTCGACGAGGGAACCGGCGAGCTGCTGGACGCGCGAGCTGTCCATACCGACGGACCAGATGTGGTTCAAAACGGGGTTGGAGGTCTGCGCTGCTGCGGGCGTGGTGAGCGCGAGGGCCAGGAGGACTCCGATGAGGCGGTTCATTGGGCTCATGTGGGTGTAACTGCCACTCCCAGTAGGTAGTACTGAGTACCTGGTACTCGGACTGGCATACTGATTCCCGGAGGCACGTAGGGCGCTCTACCGCCTGACGCTGTCGAGGGCGTCGAGGTAGAGCGGCTTCGGGGCATTGGTTGGGGTCGGCTGAAGATCTCGCTACTTAGTACTGGATACTCGCTACCGGGAGTGGCCGTTGAGGCCCACTAGATGCACGCCTCGGCGCCTTTCACTCGAACATGCGAGGTCAGAGAAGCATGCCCATCAGACTGAAGCCGATCAAGGAACAGGTCATCGTCATCACCGGTGCCTCCAGCGGGATCGGGCTCGCGACGGCGCTCGAGGCTGGCAGACGAGGAGCACAGGTCGTGCTCGCGTCGCGCGACGAGGCGGACATCCAGAAGGCGGCGGACCAGATCACGGCCGAGGGCGGACAGGCGCTGGCCGTCGTGGCCGACGTGGCCGATCAGGGGGCGATGGAATCGCTCGCCGAGCAGGCGGTGGTCGCGTTCAACCGGATCGACACATGGGTGAACAACGCCGGGATCTCGATCTACGGAAAGCTGGAGGAGGTCCCGATGGACGACGCCCAGCGGCTATTCGAGACGAATTATTGGGGTGTCGTGAATGGGAGCCTGGCCGCTCTGCCGCACCTCAAGCTCCACGGCGGCGCGCTGATCAACATCGGCAGCGAGCTGTCGGAGACGGCGATGCCGCTGCAGGGACACTACGCGGCGAGCAAGCACGCGGTGAAGGGATTCACCGACACGCTCCGCATGGAGCTGCACGAGGCGGGCGCGCCGGTGTCGGTGACGCTCATCCAGCCCGCGGCGATCGACACGCCCTACCCCGAGCACGCGATGAACTATCTCGGCGTCGAGCCGAAGCACGTGCCGCCGGTGTACGCGCCGGAGATCGTGGCCGACGCGATCCTCGCCTGCGCACAGTCGCCGCACCGGAACCTCCGCGTGGGTGGCGCGGCGAAGATGTTCACGATGGTCGAGAAGGTCGCGCCGGCGATCGGCGACCGGATGAAGGAGCGGACGACGTTCGACGGATCGAAGACGGACGAGGCGCCGCGGGACGACGACACGCTGTACTCACCGCGCCCGAACGACGGACGCGTGCGCGGCAACTATCCGGGTCACGTGATGAAGCGGAGCTTCTACACGACGGCGGCGCTGCATCCGGTGCGGACGCTGCTCGGCGTGGCGGCGATTGCGGGGATCGCGGGGGTGATCTCGGCGCGGAGAGGGGAGTGAGTGAGTGAGTGAGTGAGTGGGTGAGTGGGTGACGGCCTCGGGAGGCTCCTGCCTCCCGAGGCCGTTTCGCATTTCTGCATGCGTAGGTGCTGATCCCTCGACGCTATTTGGTGGAGATCCCTCGTCTCGCTGCGCTCGCTCGGGATGACACGGAACGGGGTCAGAGCCCGTGGGCTCTGACCCCAACCGAGGCCGTTTCGCATTCCCGCATTCCCGCAGCCACTACCTCGCGTTTCGAAGCCCTCTCATGGACACTCGCACGAGCAGCGCGATGAGCAGCGCGGCGGCGGCGAGGTTGCGGAGCTCCGGTGGCCAGGTCGCGCCGATGCGCTCGATGACGAGGATGCCGGCGAGGAGCACGATGCCGGAGATGAACAGATCGAAGCCGGCGCTCGCGTTGACGGCGTACCAGCGCTGCTCGTCGCCGAGTGTGGCGCGCGTGCGGACGCCGTAGAAGTGATTCGGCGGCACCATGCGCAACCAGAGCGGCACGGCAAACAGGATGAGGAGGACGGCGGAGAGCAGCAGCAGGGCGTGTGGTGTCATCACGCGGTCAAGTGCGTGATCGCTGCCGGGACGCCGCGGGCGAATGAGATGTAGTCGGTCGGCACCGGCTCGTCGCGCGACTGCCGCAGCATGAGGTTGATCTTGCCGCGGTGATACTGCCCGTGCAGGAAGACCTGCAGCAGGATGTCCTCGACAGGCGTCTCGAACGCGATTCCCGCACTGTTGACGTACGGCACGGGCGCGTCGAGCCCATCGTGCGTCAGGCCGTCGAGGTACGCGACGTATTCGGCGCGCAGCGATTCAGCGAGCGCGGCGGCCGCGGCCGGCTCGAGCGACGGCCACACCGCGTAGCGCGCGGGGCGACGGAGCAGGCGGTCGAGCCAGACGGATTCCGCGCCGAGCACGTGCGCGTACTCGCGCCAGACGACAGAAGGGCAGGGATCGAGACGCAGGAGGGCACCGAGCAACAGCCGGTCCGCCCATGCCGCGTGCTCCCACATCCGACGCATGGTGTGCAATGCTCGCATCGTCGAATGTCCTACTGCCGCTTGAAGAACTGCACGGCCTTCTCGTGCTTCTCGGCCGCCGCGCGTGACTTGAACGTTCCGAGGTTTCTCCGCTTGCCTGTCTTCGCGTCCTTCTTCTTCGAATAGAGACGGTACTCACCGCTCCTGAGCTTCCGGATCATCCATGCACCTCGCGACAGTAGGCGTGACGCGGCCGGCTCGTCCGCGAGAGCTATCCTATGCGTTTGGGACTATTTGCACCAGACGACGTCATGTCGCATGACGTGGGGAGCCTTCGCGCGTGCGCAAGTCAGACGTGCCGATGCGTCCGGTGTCGGACGCATCGGTGCGATCAGAGCAGCACCGCTCCTTCGATCCGCAGCAGCTGCATCTTGGTCTCCGTGCCGCCGCGGGCCGAGAAGCCACCCGTGCGGCCACCGGCGGCGAGCACCCGATGGCAGGGCACGACGATGGGGAACGGGTTACGCCCGAGCGCCTCACCGACGCGGCGCGCGAGTGTGGCGTCGCCGAGCAGACGCGCGACCTCGCCGTACGTGCGCGTGCTTCCGGGTGGAATGGTGCGCGTCGCGGCATAGACGCGCCGGTCGAGCTCGGGCACGGCCTCGTCGTCGATCGACACCCAGTCGAGGCTCACGGGATCCCCGGCGAGGAGGCGGACGACATCGTCGATCAGCCGGCGCACCTGCTCCGGTGGCTCTGCCTCATGAGCGTCGGGCAGTCGTCGCGCGAGGCGAGCGCGAGCGGCCTGCGCCGTCGGTTCGGGGAGGAAGGTGCGCACGATGCCGCGGTCGCCCCAGGCGACGGCGGCGGTGCCGAGGGCGGTGTCGAAGAGTGCGAACGCGGCGGGCATGACGATGGAAGTCAGGCGCTCGCGCCGTCGAGCGTCGCGCGCATCACGTCCGCTCCCTGACGCATCATCGCGCGAATTCCGTCGGTGTACTCGTCGGGAAGGAGATCGACCGTCCAGACGAGCCGCGACCCCGCGCCATCATCCTCGACCTCGACCGTTCCCTGGTAGTGCGCAAACCGGCCGTTCGGGATCGCATACGCGAGCCGGCGTGCGTCGTCGTCGATGCTGACGATCTCCTCGCGCGCCGTGGCGCCATTGGCGAAGGTGAGCACGCGCGCGTTTCCTTCGAGACGCGCTTCGGTCACGAAGCCGGGCACGAGGCGCCGCGATACCGCGCCGACATCGCGCACGGCATCCCACACGAAGGCGGCAGGAGCGCGGAGGTGGAGCACTTCACGCAGGGTGGACATGTGCTGGAGTGCGGGAATGAGGGAATGCGCAACGACAATACTCAGGTCCACCATCGAGGGCGCCGAGGGGAGAGACGCGCGATGATACCGAAGCCGACCCCGACGGCGATCCCCTTGATGAGAACCGTAGCGATGACGACGTAGAGGAGGAAGTCGACGACGCGGGGGGTGAGCTGCTGGTTGATCGCGTGCATCCACACCCATCCGCGCAACGCCTGGCCGGCGTACCAGAGCCCGGCGGCGATGGCCACGGAGACGGCCATCCAGGCGACGCCGAGTAACCGCAGCAGGGCGGCGACGACTCCGTGCGAGGTGCCGACCACCCACTCACCACATGACCGGCACTTCTTCGCCTCGCGTGGGATGGTGTCGCAGCACCAGGGGCAGCTCTTCTCGGCGGGGATGCGCGCCTTCGCCGTCTCACGGGAGATCGACCGGGTCGCCAGCATGGGTCACCATTCCGCAGGGGTCTGATCCCTCTTACGGGTGGGCCTCGTCGGCGGTGTCGGGCTCGCCGGGCGAGCCGCGGCCTTTAAACGACGGAACGCGGATCTTGAACGGCGATTTCGCGGAAGGGCCGGATCCGTCCCGGCCTGCTCGCGGAAGATTGACGCGGAGTTCGCGGAGCGCCGAATCGCGCACTGAGCGCCGGCGCGGGGAGAACGCGGAACGAGGCGGCGCGATCTCTCCACCGGACCCTCAACGACATTGTAGGGGTCGTGGATGGATATGAAGGTTGAGTCTGGGCGTGGGGCTCGACCTGGAGGGGCGTCCTCCGCGCCCTCGCGGGTTCCTTCCGCGAACTCCGCGTCAAACTTTTGCGCAGCGACCGGCAAGTGCAGATCCCTCGACTCGCTCCGCTCGCTCGGGATGACCTGAACTACTGCTCCCCGGTCAGGCCCGCGCCACCTGTTCCGAACGGTGCCCGCAGCACTGCCGGCG
>DASVNI010000037.1:0-22831 GCA_036383935.1 Gemmatimonadaceae bacterium
GGCGCTGCTCATGGCGCGCTGGAACTCCGGGCCCTGGATGATCTTCCGGAAGAACGCGTCCGTACTGAGGAGGACGTCGTAGTCGAAGAAGATGTCGTAGATGCGGACGATGCCGTCCTCGCGCAGCACCGTGTCGCTTGCTGTCGGGTTACCACGGTGCATCGAGAGGCCGAGCCCGAAGTGCGCGTCGTGGTAGAGGTTCGCGCCCGTGGAGATGATCCAGTCGACGAAGCCGGACTCGATGAGCGGGATGAGCGCGGCCATGCCGAGTCCTGCCGGCGTGAGGGCGCCGGTCAACGTGAGCCCGACGGTGACGTCCGGCTCGAGCATCTTCTTCGTGAACAGCTGGCACGCCTCTCTGAGGCGCGCCGCGTTGTAGGCGAGGAAGGTGCCGTCGATCAGGTCGGCGGCGGATTCGGTGCCGTCGATGCGACGCGGGGCGATGCGTCCACCCTGGAGCCACTTGCTCTCTTCATGCGCGGTGTGCGCGGTGCCCGTATGCTCGCGCTGTTCGGCCGCGCGCTTCTGCGACGCCTTGGGCCCCGCCGCGGACGCCTTGCGCTTGCCATCGCCGTGGCGGGAGGCCTTGAAGCCGCCGCGTGGCCGGGCCTGGGGCTCCTTCTTCTTGCTGGACTTCTTGCTGGCCATCGAGTGCGCCTTAGAGCTGGAGTTCGTACCGTGCGGTTATCGGTTCACAGTTATCGGTTTACGTCAGCAAGCAGGGACTGCGAAGGCGTGATCGATGGGTGTGCCTGCTGATTACCGATAGCCGTTCACCGTCAACAGCGTTAAGGGCGTTTCGTCGTCGCCGTCCATGCTTCGATGACGGCGTGCGCGGCTTCGCGCGGGTCGTCGGTGAGCAACATCAGGTCCATGTCGCCCGGGGAGATCTTCTTTTCGAGCAGGACGCGGGACTGAAGCCAGCGGATCAGTCCGGCCCAGTAGTGGCGGCCGAACAGGATGACGGGGAACTGATAGATCTTGCCCGTCTGGATGAGCGTCAGCGCCTCGAACGCCTCGTCGAGGGTGCCGAATCCGCCGGGGAAGATGATGAACGCGCTGGAGTACTTGATGAACATCGTCTTCCGGACGAAGAAGTACCGGAAGTTCACCAGCGTATCGACATAGGGGTTGGCGCCCTGCTCGAAGGGGAGCTCGATGTTGCAACCGATCGAGCGGCCGCCGCCCATGCGCGCGCCCTTGTTCGCCGCTTCCATGATGCCGGGGCCGGCGCCGGTGATGATGGCGAAGCCGGCCTCGGCGAGCAGGCGGGCGGTCTCCGTCGCCGCCTGATACTGCAGATCGTCGGGCGGGGTGCGGGCGGAGCCGAAGATCGAGACGCCCTTCTCGATGCTCGCGAGGTCGTCGAAGCCCTCGATGAACTCGCCCATGATGCGCATGACGCGCCAGGGATCGGTGCGCGTGAAGTCGCCGCGATGCGCGTGGGGAAGCTGGAGCAGCTTCTCGTCTTCGGTGACCGGCCCGATGAAGTCGCGGATGTCGTCGTCGATGCGACGCGCGGGAGTGGTGGGACGGGGCTCACCGCGCTGTGAGGGGGGCGTGCGTCCGGCGGCACGGTGCCCCTGCTCGGTGCGCTCGCGCAGCCATTCGGTCGCCTCCGCCTGCGCGGCGGCGAGCTGCTCCGGGTTGCCGCGCTTGCCCGAGGCGGTGCGAGGCCCTTTGCCCTTGGTGAGCGTCGCCCGCATCTCCGTGGTGCGCGACGGCGATTTCCCGGGCGCCTCAGGCGCGGAATCCTTCGCGGAATCCTTCGCCGGTTCCTTCTTCGTCGTCCGCTTGCCGTCGTCGGAGGAGCGTCGCTTGCTGGTAGCCATGCGGTGAGTGTAGCGGAGTGACGTGGCGATGCGCCAGCGAGCGGGCTGCTCCGTCTTGCCGTGTCTCGTGCGCTCCGCTTTTCTTCGCGGCATGTCACACTGTGTCGCGTGCCAGTAATCGTTCTCGTCGCCGATGGGGCGCGTCCCGACGCGCTGGAGGAGTCGGCACTCATTGGATTGCCGGCGCTTCGACGGCTCGGTGAGGAAGGTGCCCTGTACCGCGTGACTTCGGTCTTTCCGTCGGTGACGGGACCGGCGTACACGCCGTTCCTGATGGGCCGATTCCCGGGTCCGATCGGCATCCCTGGCCTCCGCTGGTTCGACCGGTCGCGCACGGCCGGCAAGTGGCCCGACTACGCGCGCAGCTACGTCGGCCACCAGATGCGCCGATTCGACGAGGATCTGGATCCGACCGCGCCGACGATCTTCGAGCTGGTGCCGAAGAGCCTCGCCGCGCTGAGCGTCGTGACGCGCGGGCTGGCGCCGGAGCGGCGCATCGGGGCGCTGACGGCACGCTCGGCGCTGCGCGCGGCGGTCACGCACTTCCGTGGCCGAGCGGAACGGTGGCTCGACGTCGATCGTGAGATCGGCGACGAGGTCGTGCGACGGATGCGTGACGAGCGACCTGATTTCCTCTTCGCGGCGTTCACCGGCGTGGACAAGGCGTCGCACGCGCGCGGGCACGCGGATGCGCTGGTGCACGAGGCGATGGCGATCGTAGATGACGTCGCGGGCCGGCTGCGCGACGATGCGGAGCGTGGCGGGTGGTGGGGAGAGACGCACCTCTGGCTCGTGAGCGATCACGGACATGCGCCGGTGCACACGCACGAGGACCTCGCAGCGGTGGTCGCGGAGACCGGTCGGAGGACCGTGGCACATCCGTGGTCGGCGGGGATCGCGCCGGATGCCGCCGTGATGGTGAGCGGGAACGCGATGGCCCACGTGTACGTCGAGCTCGAACAGCGCGAGCGCACGTGGTGGCCGGCGCTTTCGGCCCGTCACGAGGGGCTGGCGGCGGCGCTGTCGGCGCGCGAGTCGGTGGACCTGCTGCTGCTTCCGCACGGGCCGGATCGGTGCGAGGTGCGCAGCGCGACACGCGGTACGGCGTTCGTGGAGCGGTGCGGAGATCGCTATCGCTACACGCGGCACGGCGGTGATCCACTAGGTGTTGGTAGCGATGTCGACGCAGGGGCAGACGCAGCGCTCGACGCGACGATCGAGAGCGAGTACCCGGACGGCATCGTGCAGATCGTGACGCTCGCGGGATCGGCGCGGGCGGGGGATCTCATCGTGTCGTCGACGCCGGGGTGGGATTTCCGTGCGCGCTACGAGCCGATCCCCCACCGGAGCGCGCATGGCGCGCTGCATCGCGACCACGTGATGGTGCCGCTGCTGACGAATCGTCCGGCGCCGGGGACGCCGCGCCGCACGACGGACGTCTTTGCGAGCGCGCTGGACGCGCTGGGCGTGGCGGCACCGGCGCTCATGGACGGGCGGAGCTTTCTGGTCGAGGAGTAGGTCCCGTCAGCCGACTGATCCGTGTTGTGGGTGGTGGGGGGTGAGTGGTGGTGGGTGATGCATTGCGCGACGACACACGCTTCCGAGACATTACACGAATGCCAACTCCATCCCTCAAGACGCATCCGGACACCGGGCTGCTCGTGCTGCGGCTCGGCCTCGGTGCGCTCCTGCTGTTCCACGGCATCTACAAGGCGACGCACGGCATCGCGTGGATCGCCGGACCGCTCACGAAGCACGGCCTGCCGACGTGGTTGATGTATGGGGTGTACATCGCCGAAGTGATCGCGCCGGTGATGGTGATCTTCGGGCTGTGGACCCGCCTCGCGGCGGCGATCATCGCGTTCGACATGGTGATGGCGATCTACCTCGTGCGCCTGGGCGACATCGGGAAGGTCAACCCGATGGGTGGCGCGTGGGCGATCGAGGTCGAGGTGGCGTTCCTGACCATGGCGCTCGCGCTGGCGTTCGCGGGTGGTGGCCGGTTCGGGCTGACGAAGAGCTGAGGACGACGTGGGCTGGCCTCGGCTGACACTCGCGCTCACGGCGCGTGCGGTGCGCGACCCGCGCACCGCCTCGGCGCTGGTGCGCGTGGCGTGGCGGTTCCGGCGTCGCGCGTGGTGGCGGCGTTTTCCCTTCCTGCCGCTGCCGGCGCGCGACTACATGCGCTGGCGGATGCTCACCGCGTACGGCGACTACGACGCGGTGCCGCCCGCCGATGATGTCGTGCGGTTTGCGCGATGGGCGGTGCGGGACAATTGAACTACCACTCCCAGTAGTGAGTACTGAGTACTTGGTACCGAGACTGGCATACCGGCTCCCGGAAGGAGGGGTCAGACACCACACTTCAACTGCCACTTCCAGTACTGAGTACGAAGTACCGAGACACGGGACGTCACACGGATGATTGGCAGCATCGCGAGCCGGACAGATCGCAACGGCGCAGAAGAGGGCACACCGGCGGCGCGCGATGAAGTCGAGCTGGCGCGGATGGCGCGGGCGCATGCGTACGCGCTGGGGTTCGATCTCGTGGGGATCACCGCGCTCGGGCCGGCGGAGACGGCGCCCGCGTTCGACGCGTGGGTCGAAGCGGGACGCGCGGGGACGATGGCGTACCTCGAGCGCGGCGCGGCCAAGCGGCACGACACGCGGCTCCCGCTGCCGGGGACGACGCACGCGATCGTCGTCGGGATGGACTACGGCGGCAAGGAGCCGTCGGGGCCCGTCGCGCGATACGCGCGGGGCGACGACTATCACGACGTGATGGAGTCGCGGCTGCGCGAGCTGCATCGCCGGCTCGAGCGCGACGCCGGGCATGCGATACATGGCAAGCCGTACGTCGACACGGGGCCGCTGCTCGAGCGGGATCTCGCGCGGCGCGCGGGGCTCGGCTGGTTCGGGAAGAACACGAACCTGATCAACCCGCAGCGCGGCTCGTTCTTCTTTCTCGGCGCGCTCGTGGTGGAGATCGCGCTGGCGACGGATGCGCCGTTCGAGGCGGATCGGTGCGGCACGTGCACGCGGTGCATCGAGGCGTGTCCGACGCAGGCGATCACCGCGCCGCGCGAGCTGGATGCGCGGCGGTGCATCTCGTATCTCACGATCGAGCTGCGCGAGGAGATCCCCGTCGAGCTGCGTGCGGCGATCGGTGATCTGCTCTACGGATGCGACATCTGCCAGGAAGTGTGTCCGTGGAACGAGCGGTTCGCGACGGCGCTCGCGAAGGATTCACCCTTCCAGCCGCGTGCCGCGCTCGCGAGGCGTGATGCGCGCACGCTCGCTCGCGAGCTTCTGGCGATGACGCAGGAAGAGTTCTCCGCGGCGTTCAGAGGGTCACCGATGAAGCGTGCCAAGCTCCACGGCCTGAAGCGCAACGCAGCCGTGGTGCTGGGCAACAGCGACGCGGAGGACGTGGACGCGCTCACGCGCGCGCTCGACGATCCGGAGCCACTGGTGCGCGAGCACGCCGCGTGGGCACTCGCTCGGCGGACGGCACGTGGCGCCGTTTCGCGCTGATCACTCCACGAGGATCAGGACAAGGACACCGTCGAGGAGGGCACTGCCCTCAGGGCCTGCGCGGGAGTCGTATGGTGAACGTGGTGCCTTCCGCCAACGAGGAGTGCACGGACACGCTGCCGCCGTGGGCCGCCACGATGCGCTCGACGATGTAGAGCCCGAGCCCCTGGTGTCGCCGGTCAGCCGGCGCGGGCCGCTCTCCAACGCGCTGCCCTTCCTGGAAGATCGCTGCTTGCCGTTCCGCGGGGATGGGCGGTCCCTCATTGTGTACCGAGAGCGTCACCTGCTCGCCCGCGCCGTGCGCGGACACCTGGATGGGCCTCCCGGATGCCCCGTGCTGTACCGCATTCGCGACGAGGTTCGTCAACGCCTGCGCCAATCGATCCGCGTCCCATGAGCCAGACAGATCGCCGCCTGTCTCGACCCGCACGATGCTGTCCGGGTACGAGGCCGCGATCTCCATGACCACATCGTGAACGAGCCGTCGCCCGTCCACATTGGTACGCACGACGGGAATGGCGTCATCGAGCCGCGTACGCGTGAACTCGACAAGGTCCAGTACCATCTGGTTCATACGCCGCGCGCTGCTGGACGCGCGGGTTACGAGCGTGCGATTGGGCTCCTCGAGCCCACCCTGGTCGAGCATGAACTGCGTCGAGGTGATGATGGCGCCGAGCGGGGTCCGCAGGTCGTGGCTGAGGATCGCCAGGAAGCGCTCCTGCGTTCGTGCCAGCACCTGACTGAAGCGCGACACCGACTCGGCGATGGCCTGGTCGATAGCCTCGTTGAACCGGATGAGGGCGGTCAGGTCCGTGCGAGCCTCTGCGGGGACGTCAGCGAGCCACAGCCGCGTGACGCTCGCACGGAGTGCGCGAAACTCGGCGACCATCTGGCCCACCGTGAACCCGCTCCCCGCGCGTCCGGTGCCGTGCTCCTGCGCCGCTGTCGTGTCCCGCGCCTCAGCGGCATCACGGCCCCCGCGCGCCTTCTCGTTCTGCGCTCGGGCGGACTGCGGCCGCTCAAGGTCCGCGGCGATGACGAGGAGCATCTCCTTCGCGTGATCCCTCAGCGCGGCGACGTCCATGGCGCCACCGCTAGGCAGACTTCGGGCGAACGTCTCCCACTCGCCGAGGATCGGCTCGGCATGGTCGCGGATGAATTGCGCCAGGCGCGGCGCCGCAAGCGGCTCGTGCGCCGACGTACTGGGCGCGTCAGACCGAGTCGTGCTCACGGGCCTTTCCTCGTCGTCTCTCACAACGGCGCGTCGCCCGACGCATCGCGATCTCGATCGATCGCGACGCCACCGAGCTGCCCGAAGTACGCCTCCACGCACCACAGGATGACCTTCCGCGTCCACTCGATCCGGACGATGTCGGGGGCGATCTTCGCGCGCTCCACCATGTCCGTGAGGGCGAGGATCACGACACCGGGCGCGACGCCAACCTCGCGCTCGCCGCGCACGTAGGTCCAGACGCCGTCGCGCAGGGCCTGCTCATTGATGGATGCGGCGGCGAGCGCGTCGACGATCACGGTACGGAGATCGCGCGCGTCGCGATGCTGGGCGAGGGTGCGCGTGGCCGCGCGGTTGGGCGGGAGCCGGTCCATAATGCCTCCTCGAACGTTGAAGCACGCTGACCGAGGAACGGCTTGGAGGCACTGCGCGAGATCGCGGCAGAACGCCAAAGGGGACGCCGGACCCGGCGCCCGCCAGCACACTGCAATCTAGCGAGTACGCAGACCGCGACGGTCTAACGGTGCCAGCTGAGCGCGACGAGCTCCGCGTCGTCGAGGTCCAGCCAGTTCGCAGGGTACTCACACACGCGTCGGACGCAGTCCTGCCGCGAGAAGATGAGGCAATACGGGGCATGCGCGCCGGGAACGTCGCGGGCATCCACCTCGACGACCGACCAGTGCAGGCATACGTCGCCGATGCACTCCACGAACGTCACGGGCACGCAACCGATGGGCGGACCGGTGGCGCCGACGGACGCGGCGTCCGCGCCGCCGAGCGGACCTCGGTTCATCATCCTCGTCGTGCTCCTGTGCGCAAGGGGCCCCGGTCGAAGCGTGGGCGTGCGCCGACGGCACTTCGCAATCTCGAGGCGGCTGACGGTCCTTGGGAGGGCACGTGAAACCGGACGGAGAGGGCGGCTGCGTCAGCCGGTCCTTTGATGCCCCTTCCCATAGCGCACATTCGGCGCCGCCGCGGCGGATCCCATCACCGCGCCGTCCTATTTTGTCGCCGGCGCCGCAAGGGCCGCCGGCGCTGACTCCGGACTCGCATCGGGACGTGGCTCATCCTCGCGCTTCCGAGCGCGCTTCTCTTCCTGCTTCTGCTTGCGCGCGAGCTCCTTCTGGCGCTTGTCGAAATTGTAGTTCGGCTTCTTCGGCATTCTGCGACGGGTCTCCGAGTGATCAGGTCTGGTGAACGATTGGTGCGGCTGTCTCAGTCTCGTCGGGCACGCGCCGCCTTGGCGCGCAGGCGTTGCGCCGCCTTGGACTTGATCTGGCGCGCCTCGCTTGGCTTGACGTAGTGACGACGGCGCCGGATCTCGCGGAAGATGCCGGCCTTCATCACGCTGCGCTTGAAGCTCTTCAGCGCCCAGTCGATGCGATCGGTTTCGTTCAGGTGGATTTCTACCATTGTGCCTCGACAGGGATGAGATGAAGAAGCGCTGCACCGCCGGGACCGAACGGGACCCGGCGGGGCAGCGCCGATCCGCGCCCTCGCGGTGCGAGGGCGGCGGTGTTCAACGGCCGAGCTTCGTGACGCCCTCGGCAGCGGGGCCCTTCTGACCCTGGACGATGTCGAACTCCACGCGCTCGCCTTCGGTGAGCGTCTTGAAGCCGCCGCCCTGGATAGCCGAGTGATGCACGAAGCAATCCTTCTCGCCGCCCTCGGGCGTGATGAAGCCGAAGCCCTTGGAATCGTTGAACCACTTCACGGTGCCGGTTGTGCGCATCGTACTTCTCCTGTCCTGAATTGTGTTGTGCTGTGTTCGGAGAGCGCTGCTGCAACAGACCGACACAACGTGCTCGTGATCGGAACCCTCACGATGGGTGTGCCCGCACGATGCGGGATGAGAAAAACGCAAAAAGGGCCTGCTCGCAGATCGGCAGGCCCCTGAGTCATTCGGAACTTGTCCACGCGCGCGGCGCGTGTCTCGCTGAATGGAGTGTAGTCGGGACGGGTGCTCCATGCAACCACGCTCGTCAGCGACACGGCCGAGCGCACTCCGCGGCTGCTCGATGGTGAGGAGCTCGGCGTCCATGGCCGGACGCCTGCCACTGCACAATCGCGGTTCTGCCATCGCGCAAGACCGGATTGACCGGCTTTTTGACGAGATGAAGGCGATCGGCGGCCCAAGTGGCGGCGAACGGCGACACCTCGGCCTGGGTAGCTACATCGTGGACAAGATCGTGCGCGCGCATGGTGGATCGGTCGACGTCACGTCATCGACCGAGGAAGGCACCACCTTCACGGTTCGCCTGCCCCCGGTCGCCGCGGCAGCATCGCGGCATCAGTGACGACCTTCATGGCGACGAGCTCGCGGCACATGTAGGTGATCACGTAGGCCGGTGCCGTATTGACGGCGATCTCTCCTGACGCCTCGAGCTCGGCGATGATGCCCTCGAGCGCGGACCACAGCACAGTTCCCTGGAATTCGTTCTTCGAGCTGGTCACCCTAGCCTTCCTTGCAAGCTGTTTGGTCGTCAAGGGGAAGCTAGACGGTGAACGGCGACCCTGCGCTCTTCGGGTTGCCACGGGGGGCCACGCCCGAATCCGGCCACCTCAAGCATCTGGACGGCTAAGCCCCCGATCTTCTGAGAGTTCGGCCTCCCGTGCCGAGCAGGATCGCAAAACGGTTTTGCCGATACATCTCCCACGAGGTGTGTCCGTGGAACGTGCGGTTTGCGCGCGAGAATCGCGTACCGGAGTTCGCGCCGCGTGAGGTGATCGCGAGCAAGGATGCCGCGACACTCGCGCGTGAACTACTCGCCATGAGCGACGAGCAGTTTCGCATGGCATTCAAGGGCTCGCCGATGAAGCGCGCGAAGCTGCGCGGTCTGAAGCGCAACGCGGCGGTCGTGTTGGGCAATATGGGCAGCGCGACGCCAACGACACCGCGCCGTCGCGACTGACGGTACGGAATAGTCGCGCCGTGCTATTCCGTCGCCGGAGCCGGACGCGCCTCGGGCGCTGACTCCGGCCTCGCATCGGGACGCTGATCATCCTGGCGCTTCCGTGCGCGCTTCTCTTCCTGCTTCTGTTTGCGCACGAGCTCCTTCTGGCGCTTCTCGAAATTGTAGTTCGGTTTCTTCGGCATGCGCGACCGGCCTCCGGGTGATCAGGCCTTGTGGCCTTGGATGATGCGAAACGGTCCTAGTGCGGCTGTCTCACTCCGGACGGCCGCGTTTTGCCTTTGCGCGAAGGCGTTGTGCCGCCTTGGACTTGATCTGTCGCGCCTCGCTCGGCTTGACGTAATGACGGCGGCGCCGGATCTCGCGAAGGATCCCGGCCTTCATCACGCTGCGCTTGAAACTCTTCAGCGCCCAGTCGATGCGATCGGTTTCGTTCAGGTGGATTTCGACCATTGTTCCTCGACAGGGATGAGATGAGGAAGCGCCGCGCTGCCAGGACCGAAAGGTACCCGTCAGCGCGGCGCCGATCCGCTCCCTCGCAGAGCGAGGGAGGCGGCGTTCAACGGCCGAGCTTCGTGACGTTCTCGGCTGCGGGTCCCTTCTGGCCCTGCACGATGTCGAACTCCACGCGCTCGCCTTCAGCCAGCGACTTGAAGCCGCCGCCCTGGATGGCCGAGTGATGGACGAAGCAATCCTTCTGTCCGCCTTCGGGCGTGATGAAGCCGAAGCCCTTGGTGTCGTTGAACCACTTTACGGTGCCGGTCGTACGCATCGTTCCACTCCTGTCCTGAATTGTGTCTGCTGTGTTCGGAGTTCGCTGCTGCAACGGACCGACACAACGTGCTCGTGATCGAAACCCTCACGATGGGTGTTCCCGCACGGTGCGGGACGACAGGATGCAAAAAGGGCCTGCTCGCAAATCGGCAGGCCCCTGATTCATCCGGAACTTGTCCACGCGCGCGGCGCGTGTCTCGCTGTATGGAGTGTAGTCGGCACGGGTGCTCGATGCAACCGCGTTCGACCTATCCGCGCACGAAGTCGCGGAGCATCGCGGTCAGCACCATCGGCAGCCGCTCCGGCCGCGATAGTACCGCGTAGTCGCGTCCGAAGATTCGGGAAGCGTATCGTGGCGCTTCCCGATCGACAGTCAGGCAGTAGCAGTGCACCCCCTGGAGTCGCGCTTCCATCACGGCCACTCTGGTATCCTCGATCCCATATCGACCCTCATACTCGTCCACGTCATTCGGCCGGCCGTCGGAGAGCACCAGCAAGAGCCGGAACCGCGCCGGTTGTTGCATGAGCATCGCGGTGGCGTGTCGCAGCGAGGCGCCCGCCCGTGTAAATCCCGCCGGCTCCACTGCCGCCACGCGCCGACGCACCACACCGGATCCGGGCCGTTCGGCGAAGGTCTTGAGATTCCTGACGTCGACCTGACCGGGTCCATTGCTGCAGAAGGTGATGATGGCGTGCGGATCGCCTGACGCCGCGAGCGCTTCCCCGACCATGAGCACGGCCTCCTTCTCCACGTCGATGATCCGTCTCGTGCCGGAGACCCAGCCATCGGTCGACCCGCTGGCATCCACCACCAGCGCAATCGCCACATCACGGCGGCCCGGTCGGGTGTCGAGGTAGCGCCGCTCGTCTACCGGACCTCCCGCTCGCCGGTCACCATGCGCCTCGACCATCGCGTCAATATCCAGTTCGGCGCCATCGCGCTGTCGCCGAAGGGCCACTCGCCGGGGCCGCAGCCGCTCGAAATCCCGACGGATGCGACGGAGAAGCGCAGCGTGCCGACGCAGGATGTCTTCCGCCCAGGCGGAGCTCCCCTCCTCCGCCACACGCATACGGACGATCGCCGCGCGTGGCCGATAGGCGGACGCCCGCCAATCCCACTCCGGATAGGCGATCGCCGCGTGACCGACGGATGTCGACACGCTCCGATGGTGAACGGGTGGGGGTGGGTCTTCGCTCGTGAGGATCTCGTGAACTCGGTCGGGTGTGCGAACCAGCCGAGCCTCCGGCAGCTCGGAGAGTGCGTCGGCCAGTTCGCCAGCATCCGCATGCTGGTCGCGATCGGTCGGCCGATTGAGGCCGGCCGGATCTTCCACCTTTTCCTGCGGGTCATCGGCCCGCACGATCCAGGTGCCCGGCTCGTCGTCGTCGTCGTTCGGACTCGCCTCGCGCACGCGCGGCCGGCGCGGCAGCACATGGCTCCTGCGCGGCCAGCCGCTCGGGTCGGGGCCGTCACCGTGATCGGTCGAGGGCGACGGAGACACGACGCCGTCATCGGCGGTGCCCCAGAGCGCGACCGGCACCATCGTTCGATACGGGCCCGAGAGCTCCCGCACGTGGGCCGCACGCGCCGCTGCCCAGCGAAGAGAATCATCCGGCGTCGCGCCGTCGACAAAAAGTGCCGGGGCACTGGCCGGGTCCGCTGCCAGCAGTACGCGCATGAGCCCCTCCACCGCCCGCTCCTGGGCGGACCCTGTGGGCCGGGGTCGTGCGTGGAGTGCGTGCAACCTGGCTTGCCCGATGAACGGCGCGAGACGCGGAAGCACGCGGACGAGGAGGGCATCGACCGTCGCCGCCTCAGCCAGCAGATAGAGATCGCGACGAAGCGCATCGCCGGCGGGCACCGAGGCCGGCGTTCCACGAGCAACGCGAGCGGCCTGCTCCAGCGCGAGCAGGCGATAGTGGTCGAGGATGGACGCGGCGGGCAGGTCGTCGAGCGAAGCGGGGAGCCGGACGCGGAAGCCGTCGGTGGACGAGAGCGCACCGGGCTGCGGTCCCTGGTCTGTGCGCCGTCGCGCCATTCGGCCAAGCCAACTCAGTGGCGCCGGTGGCTCTGCCACCCCGATCTCCGGCGCACCCGGGAACACCGCCGCGACAAACAGCTCGAGACGTCGACGGACATCCCGAAGCTGCGGCCGCTCGACGCGCGAACGCGCGGTCCGTCGTGCCCACAACTCGCGCGCGATCCGTGTCGCGAACAGGGCGCCTTCGGCGATGACGTCTTCTGGCTCGGCCACCGCGCGGGCCGTCGGTTAGATGCTGGCGGTGATCAGGTCACCGATGGCCGCGAGAAGGTCGGGATCATCCGTGAGCGGCGCCATCAGGGCCACGCGGCACGCTTTCGCCGGCTCGATCCCCCCGCTGATCAGCTGCGCCGTGGCGACGAGGAGCCGAGTACTCGGCACCTCCGGCAGCCCACGGTCGCGCAGTCGGCGGATCCGCGTGGCCAGTTCCACCAACGAGGCCGCCGTCGCCGTGTCCACACCCCCCTCGTGCGCCACCACGCGCTGCTCCAGTACGCTCGGGGGGAAATCGAAGTCCATCGCCACGAACCGTTGCCGGGTGCTGGGCTTGAGGTCCTTGAGCACGTGCTGGTACCCGGGATTGTACGACACGACGAGCTGAAATCCCGGGGCCGCCTCGATCAGCTCGCCGGTCTTCTCAATCGGGAGGACACGGCGACCGTCGGTGAGCGGATGTATGACGACGACCACGTCCTGTCGCGCTTCCACGACCTCGTCCAAGTAGCAGATCGCACCGATCCGTGCCGCCCGGGACAGCGGGCCGTCCTGCCACACGGTATCGTCGCCGCGGACCAGCCAGCGACCGGTGAGATCACTGGCTGAGAGATCATCGTGGCAGGCCACGGTCACCAGCGGTCGCGCGAGGCGCCAGGCCATGTGTTCGACGAAGCGCGTCTTTCCGCACCCGGTCGGCCCCTTGAGCATCACCGCGAGCTTCCGGCGATGACACTCCTCGAAGATTCCAACCTCATCGCCAACCGGGAGATAGAACGGCTCCGCGCGATCGGACGCGATGAAGCGCGTTCCTTGGATCGGCGCGAGCGTCTCAGTGTCGGCCATGGCGTCAGGCCGGCGCCTGCGCCTCAGCCTCAGGCGCCGCCGGCCACGGAGTCGGCGCGGTTCGGCGCCCTGGGGCGAGGATGAAGAAGTCGTAGAGGTAGAGCGCCACTCCGAGCACGAAGAGGAGGCCCGTGGCGAGCACCATGAGGAAGTGCACCTGAATCTTGAGCTGCGTCTCGAGGTAGCCGAGGCCGACGATCCGCTCGAGATACGTCTGACTGATCCCCGCGGTCGCGAAGGCCATCGTCATGCCGAACATGCCCGTGACCTGAAGCCAGAATGCCCAGAGTCCGATGGATGACTCCCCCGATTCCTCGGGGTGGCCGAAGAGCGGCGGCGTCGCATAAGAGATCATCGCGAGGACGATCATGACGTACGCGCCGTAGAAGGCCATGTGTCCGTGCATCGCGGTGATCATGGTGCCGTGCGTCCACCGATTCACGGAAGGCCAGGTATGCGCCAGCCCAAGGACCCCTGCGCCAAGCGCGGAGAAGATGGCGCTTCCAATGGTCCAGTGAAGCGCCAGACGATTGGGGTGCGCCAGTCCGGACCGTCGCATCGCCATGTAGGCGTACATCGCCATCCCGAGGAATGCCAACGGTTCCAGCGCGCTGAAGAAGCCGCCGACTGGGAGCCAGTAGCTGGGGACGCCAATCCAGTAGTAGTGGTGCGCGGTCCCGAGAATCCCGGCGATGAACGTGAGGCCGACGATGACGTAGAGCCATTTCTCCATCACCTCGCGGTCTGCCCCTGAGAGCCGGATCAGCAGGTAGGCCAGCAGGCCGGCCTGGACCATCTCCCACACGCCCTCGACCCAGAGATGTACGGTCCACCAGCGATAGTAGATGCTCACCGTGTAGTTGTTGAAGGTGAGCAGCGCGGGCAGATACAGGATGGCCGTGAGCGCCAACCCGGCGACGAGCACCGCCTCCGTCGTCGTGAACCGTTTCGCCTTCCAGATCGTGATGCCGATGTTGTAGAGGAACATCAGCATCACGACCACGATGGCGAGCTTCACGGGCATCGGCTGCTCCAACAGCTTGTTGCCCTCGGTCCAGCCGAACAGGTACCCGACCACGGCGGTGACCCCGGCGGTGGTCCACAACCCGAGTTGCCAGTAGGCGAGGCGGGGCGAGTCGATTTCGGTCCGAGACTCCTCGGGCACCAGCCAGTAGGTGGCGCCCATGAAGCCGGTCAGGACCCAGACGATGAGCACATTGGTGTGAATCGTCTTGCTGACGTCGAACGGCAGAAGGCCCTTTATCGGGTCGGGCCCGAGATATTTGGTGATCGAGAGCAGGCCAAACACCATCTGCAGCCCGAACAGCAGCAGGGCGACGACGAAGTAGGGATAGGCGATTGCCTGGGTCCGGTAGCGCATGCCCGCTGCTCCCTACTTGAGGGTGATGAGGTATTTGACCAAGGCGTCGATCTGCTCCGGCTTGAGCGACTGACCAAAGGTCGGGGGCATGAACGAGATGCCGTTTCCGGAATACGTCGGCCCGGGCACCACGTAGGCGCTCGGCTCCAGAATGGATTCACGGATGTAGCTCTCGGCGTCGGTGGCCTTGCCGTGGTAGTCCGGCGACTTGATCCTGGCGGCTGCGGTCGTGCCGATGCCGGCCAGTGAGGGTCCCACCAGGTTGACTCCCGCCGCGGTGGAGTGACAGCCGTTGCACCCGGGCGGCGCGCGCCGGAACGTCGCCTCGCCGACGGCCACCGGATCGTTTGATGCCGGTTGCTTGGGAGCCGCGCCGACGTTGGTACCGGGAACGGCCGCCCCCGACACCAGGATCGGCCTGGGCGGCCAACCATGCGTATCGATCTTGCTCACCCACGAGAGGAAGGCGATGAGCTCGTCGATCTCCTGGCTCGACAAGTTCTGGTTCGGCATCAGCCGCCGATCCCGTTGCTCGTTGTAGAACGTCGAAGGGTTCTTGAGGAAAGCCTGGAGATAGGGCGCGCCGCGCTGGTCGGTGATCTTGGTCAGGTCGGGAGCGTAGTACGCCCCCTCCCCCAGCAGCGTGTGGCAGTTGATGCAGTTCTTCCGGTGCCAGACATGCTTGCCCGCGATGACCTGGGGTGTGAGCTGCTCCGCATTGGTGAGTGCGGGCACCTGTCGATGGAAGTCGACGGTCAGCGCGAGGAAGATCAGCGTGAAGAGTGCGGTCGAACCCACGAAGAAGGCCCGCGTCTGTCGCTTGGTCATGAGGTTCCCGGGCTTAGACGCTGATCTGGCGGAAGTACTTCAGGGCCATGACCGTGGAGTATGCCGCGGAGACAACCATCAACAGCAGGATCAAGTAGAAGAGCAGTCGCACGATCGACGCAGTCTCCGCCGGGGGCGCTGACTGGGGGCTCTCCATCTGGCACTTCCTGGCGCGAAGGGTGGATGCGGGACTTCCGACGCGGCGTCGCGCGCATACTGCGTGCCCGAACCGTCGCACGGGTTCACCGAATCGTCCGTATGATACGGGAGCACGACGCATGGGCGCTGGAGCGGATCACGTGGCGCGGTTGAGTCGGCGCGGGTGCTCACCGAGCGTAGACCACGACCTGCCAGACGAAGGTGCAGGCCCTCGACACCGGGGCGAATCCTTGCCGGCGCACCTAGCAGCAGATCACGCGGTCGAGCGTCACGAGGTCAGCATCGTCGACCGTTGGCGCGACATCGACGAAATCACCCAGCGCAAAGGTCGCGCGATCGGCGTTGCCACGCCGCGCCGCCTCCACCTCCGCGACGGCGAGGTACGGCCGCGAGGCATCGACCTGCGTTGCGCGCGCAGCGCCGGCCCCGAGCAGCTCGTGCTGCACCACGCCGACGCCGCCGCCAATGTCGAGCAGGCTCGCGCCTTCGATTCCCTGCGCACGGAGCGCGTCGAGCAGGAGAAGCGTGGAGCGATTCGGCCCCTTCTTGTGATAGTGCTGCAGGTCGGCCTCCGCCCGCCGGTCGTCGAACTTGGCGTCGTAGCACGCGCCCGCTCCACACTGGCAACTCACCAAGCTCAGTCTCCCGTCCGAGTTCGACCCGGGCGCCAGCGATTCACCCCTTCCAGAGGTCGATGTTGCGCTTCCCGCCGCCGCCGGACTTTGCGAGGAGAATGTCACCGATCTGCAGTCGGCCGCTAGCCGTCAGCACGCGCTTGGACTGCAACGAGACCCTGCCATCGTGCTCGGCGATCTTTCGATCGAGCGATGACATGCTCTGCCAGCAGCACCGGCTATTATTCTCATCTGATGCCTCGCAAGCCGCTCCGCCGTCTTGGCCTGATCCTGACGGCCATCTTCCAGCTCGTACTGCCGACATTCGTGTCGGTGGCCGACGTGCGGGCAGAGGCGGCCTCGCAACGCGCCGTGACGCACATCGAGGCACACGGCACGTCGCGATGCGTGCAGGTTCATGCCGACGACTGCGCGCTCTGTCGCGTTCTGACGGGAGGCGCAGCGCCTTCTCGTGGCGCGCCTGCGCTCGTCGCCGCGACGCGCGTCCTCAACGCGTCCGTCCCGCCGTACGATCTGGTCGTCACGGGCGCACCGGCGGCCGGCGACCCGTCACAGCGAGCGCCCCCAAGCGTGTGAGCTGACTCCGACCTCGTCGGAGCTCCGTTGAGCATCGAGTCGAGCGCTGTCCATTCGCGCCCGCTCGCGATTCGCGCCGCGCCCAGGATGCGCCTGGCCACGCGTGCGTTTCGACCACGCAACTCACACAGCAAACCTCATGAACCCGTTTGCATTCCTCGCGCGCCACGCGCGACACGGACGCGCGCGCGCGCGCGTGGGTCTCGCCGCGAGCGTCCTGCTCTCTTCACTCGTCCCCTCGCGCGCGAAGGCACTGGCACAGCCCATCGGCTCGAGGGCGACGTTGGACCTCGTCGGCACGGTCAGCGACACCGGCTCGTCGCGCCCCGTCTCGAATGCACAGGTCAGCGTGAGTCGGGCCGAAGCAGTCCTCGTCAACACGACGACGGACAACTTCGGGCGCTACCGCGCACACAATCTCTCCGCAGGCACGTACGTCGTATCCGTTCGCGCGCTCGGATTCCGGGCGGAGTCGCGCACCGTGACCGTCGACGGGACGCCAGGCTCAGACGTCGTCGACTTTCGTCTGACGGCGATCGCCTTGAAGCTCTCGGCCATCGAGGTCAGCTCCGCGTCGCCACTCGCGATCGACACGCGCACCGGCGACCAGATGTTCAGGCAGGACGACTTCCACGGCGCGCCGACCGCCACCACGTCGCAGATCCTCCAGCAAACCATCGCCGGGGCTGCGCGGGCGCCGACGGGTGAGGTTCACATCCGCGGTCAGCACGCGGAATACACCTACTACGTCGACGGTGTCCCGGTGCCATCGGGGATCTCAGGCAGCCTCAACGAGCTGTTCGACCCGGAGGTGGTGAACCAGATCACCTTCCAGACCGGCGGATGGGACGCCGAGTACGGCAACAAGAACGCGGCCGTGGTGAACGTCGCGACGAAGATTCCGCCAGGCAGCTTTCACCTGGACGCTTCCTCGTACGCCGGCTCGTTCAACAGTTCGGGCCACAGCCTGAGCATGAGCACGAATGCGGGCCGGCTGGGCCTGTTCATCTCGGGCGCTCGCCAGGTGACGGACATGCGCCGCGAAGCCGTCGCGTTCGATTCGCTGTCGTTCAAGCCGCTCAACGTCCACAATCATGGCGAAGACATCTTCGCCTTCGGCAAGGCGTCGTACGCGGCCGGCAACAGCAACGTCCTCAACTTCGACGTGAACTTCTCACGCACGCGGTTCGAGGTGCCGTTCAATCCTGCAGTCACGTCGACGTTCGACGATGAGCAGCAGGACGTGAATGGCTTCGCGAATTTCGGCTGGCGTCACCAGTTCGGCTCCAAGCCCACGGCTGGTGGCGGCACCGCGTCGATGGCCGATGAGACGGCTGGGCCGGCAGAGCTGTTCGTCGCCGCCTTCTACCGGCATGGCAGCCTGGATTACACACCGGGCGCGAGCGACGACGCGCAGTTCTTCTTCTTTCCCGATACGATCAATGCATACACGCTGAGCGAGAACCGGCGCTTCAACACTCTGGGGCTCAAGGTCGACTTCATGGACCACCTCGCGCCGCACCTGGAATGGAAGGCTGGCCTCCTGACGCAGCGCACCACGGGCATGGAGGATTTCCGGTCGACGACACAGTCGGGCGCGGCAGGGCCGGCCTCGAGAGCAGCGCTCACGGGCGGGGACGTCGGCACATACGCGCAGCTCGCCTACATGCCGACAGAGAAGCTGGAGCTGCGCACGGGCATGCGGTACGACGCGCACGTGGCACCGTTTGCCGGGACGCAGCACCAGGTGAGCCCGCGCGTCCGGCTCAACTTCTTCCCGACGCCGATGACGACCGTCTATGCCTACTACGGTCGGCTATTCGTGCCAACGAACGTGGAGGAGCTGCGCACGATCACGAATGCGGCGCTCGGCGCGACCGCCGAGCCCACGTTGCCCGAGCGCGACGACTTCTACGAAATCGGTGCACTACATCGCTTCGCGACGGCGGGACTCGTCGCGAAAGTCTCCGCCTATCGCAAGGTCAGCAGCCCCGGCATCGACGACGCCACCATTCCGGGCACGGCGATCGTGACATCCGTGAACATCGACCAGGTTCGCGCGAATGGCATCGATGGCGTCCTGGAGATCCGTCCCGGCGGGCCGTTGTCCGGATACGTCAACGCGTCGGTCATCCACGCCTATGGCCGCGCCCCCGTCACCGGTGGCTTCCTCCCGTCGGAACCGCCGTCGGGGTACTTCGACCTCGACCACGATCAGCGCATCTCGCTGGTTGCGAGCGCGACCTATTCGGCCAACCGGGTATTCGTCGCCGCCACCGGGATCTACGGGTCCGGCCTCACGAACGGACTGACCGCGGACGACGCGCCCGACGCGCGGTACGCGACTTCGCTCTTCGCGATGAACCGCGCGTTCAAAGTCGACCCGAGCGCGATCCTCAACGTGAGTGCGGGCTACACCTTCGTCACGGGCCGAGCGGTTCTGCGACCGCAGATGTACATCGAGAACCTGTTCGACAAGGGCTATTTGTTGAAGGGAGCCTTCTTCAGCGGTGCGTCCGTCGGTCGCCCGCGCAGCGTTGAGCTACGTCTCACCGTGGGAGTCTGACGACGTCACTGACGACATCGTCTCATCAAAACGTCCGATTCCCCTGATCGATGGCACGGGCGTAGCGTGCGCAGACGAGGCGCCCGACGCGCGAGTGTGCGACGCGGCGAACCGAACCGCAGGTCAGGAGATGAACATGGACGCGAAGGTGGAGGAGAAGGCCGGAGGCGGGTGCCCCGTGGAGCATGGGGGGGGACAGCGCGCGAGGACGAACCGCGACTGGTGGCCGGGCACGTTGCGGCTCGAGGGGCTCAATCAGCATGCGCCGCGATCCAATCCGATGGGCGAGGCGTTCGACTACGCCGCGGAGTTCGAGAGTCTCGATCTCGACGCCGTCATCGCCGACCTCCGGGCGCTGATGACCGACTCGCAGGACTGGTGGCCGGCCGACTTCGGGCACTACGGCGGCCTGTTCATTCGCCTTGCGTGGCACAGCGCGGGCACGTACCGCGTCAGCGACGGCCGCGGCGGCGCCGGTCGCGGGCAACAGCGCTTCGCGCCGCTGAACAGCTGGCCCGACAACGCCAACCTCGACAAGGCGCGGCGACTTCTCTGGCCGATCAAGCAGAAGTATGGCCGCAAGATCTCGTGGGCCGATCTCTACGTGCTCGTCGGCAACGTCGCACTCGAGTCGATGGGCTTCACGACGTTCGGCTTCGCCGGCGGACGTGCGGATACGTGGGAGCCCGAGGAGATCTTCTGGGGACCCGAGGGGTCGTGGCTTGGCGACGAGCGCTACTCCGGCGAGCGTCAGTTGCACGACCCGCTCGGCGCGGTGCAGATGGGCCTCATCTACGTGAACCCTGAAGGGCCGAACGGCAATCCGGACCCGGTCGCCGCGGCGCGCGACATCCGCGAGACCTTCGCGCGCATGGCGATGAACGACGAGGAGACGGTCGCGCTCATCGCGGGCGGCCACACCTTCGGCAAGACGCACGGCGCCGGCGATCCGTCGTTCGTCGACCCGGAGCCGGAAGCGGCCCACATCGCCGACCAGGGCCTCGGCTGGCGAAACCGGTGGGGCACGGGCGTCGGCCCGGACGCCATCACGGGCGGCCCGGAGGTCATCTGGAGCCAGACGCCGACGCAGTGGAGCAACTACTTCTTCGACAACCTGTTCGAGTACGAGTGGGAGCTCACGGCAAGCCCCGCCGGCGCGAAGCAGTGGCAGGCGAAGAACGCACCGGCGGACGTCCCCGATCCATTCGATGCATCGAAGAAGCGCGTCCCGACGATGCTCACGACGGACCTCTCACTGCGCTTCGATCCGGCATACGAGAAGATCTCGCGGCGCTTCCACGAGAATCCCGACCAGTTCGCCGACGCGTTCGCGCGCGCGTGGTTCAAGCTCACGCACCGCGACATGGGCCCGAAGCAGCGCTACCTCGGCCCGCTCGTGCCCGAGGAGACGCTGATCTGGCAGGACCCGATCCCCGTCGTGGATCATCCGCTCGTCGACGACGCCGACGTCCGCGCGCTCGAGACGCGCATCCTCGCGTCGGGACTGACGGTGCCGCAGCTAATCTCGGCGGCATGGGCGTCGGCGTCGACGTATCGGGACTCCGACAAGCGTGGCGGCGCGAACGGCGCGCGCGTCCGCCTCGCGCCGCAGAATGGCTGGGAGGTGAACGATCCACCCACACTCGCGAAGGTTCTCGAAGCACTCGGGGCGATCAAGGCGGAGTTCGACGCATCGGCCACCGGTGGCAAGAAGGTCTCGCTCGCCGACCTGATCGTGCTTGGCGGTTGCGCGGCGGTCGAGCAGGCGGCGAAGGCCGCCGGCTCCGAGATCACGGTGCCGTTCACGCCCGGCCGCATGGACGCGTCGCCGGAGTGGACCGACGCGGACTCGTTCGCGCCGCTCGAGCCGAGGTCCGACGGCTTCCGGAACTACCGGAGTCGCGGCCGCCACTTCATGGCACCCGAAGAGGCGCTGGTCGATCGCGCGCAGCTGCTCGGCCTGAGCGCGCCCGAGCTGACGGTGCTCATAGGCGGCCTGCGCGTCCTCGGCGCCAACACCACCGGGTGCACGGACGGCGTGTTCACCGATCGTGTCGGCACACTCACGACCGACTTCTTCGTGAACCTCCTCGACATGCGCACCGAGTGGGAGGAAACGAGCACCGAGAACCTGTTCCAGGGCCGCGACCGCACGACGAAGGCGCCACGCTGGACCGCGACGCGCGTCGACCTGATCTTCGGCTCGCACGCCGAGCTGCGCGCGCTCGCCGAGGTGTACGCGTGCGACGACGCGCAGGAGAAGTTCGTCGGCGATTTCGTGGCCGCGTGGTCCAAGGTCATGAACGCGGACCGGTTCGACCTGGAGCGCGCATGACGTGACGTGCGGCGCGAGGCAACCTCGCGCCGCACGGTTTCGCGAAGCGCTCATCGGTGGGCCGGACGCGTCGGCGGGGCTCCTGAGCCACACGCGCTGAACTTCTCGCGTTCCTGAATGGCAGCGTACGCACCGCGGGGCGGATTCGCCTCAGCGGGCGACTGACACCACCGTTCAGATCGCGATCAACGACATGTTCGTCGCTCGATGGCTCGTCCTCGCGTGCTTCGTGCTGGGCGGGACCGCTCCGAGGCTTCTGGCCGCACAATCGTCGGCCACTGCCCCCATCTCCCTTACACGACTCCGTCCGGCGTTCTGGGGCTCCGCCGAGCTGGGGACCGGGTACATCCCTTCATCTTCCAGGACCGGGCTCGCCGGCGTCGCGAAGGTCAACCTGTCGCTGGGTCCGGTGGTGCTCGCCTTTCGACAAAGCGACGTCAGCCCCCTGTGGTCACGTGACGACGGTCTCCGCGACAATGCACTCCTCGCCGGCGTTCGCACGAGCCGGCGGCGCCTCTTCGGATCCGCCGCAATCGGGTTTGCGAATGCGAGTCGCTATCGCGCCCCATGCTTCGAATGCCGCACTTCGGTCGACCCATCTGCGGGTGCGATGGCCTACGACGTCACCGCGCACGCAAACCTTTCGGCATTCGGACTGGCTGCATCATTCTCCGGCATCGTGGGCCCGGAGCGAGCGAGATACTCAGCGCTCACCGTGGGGCTCGAGGCGGGCTGGTTCGGCCGTTGAGCGGAAGCGCTGCTGACCCTCCGGCGTCCAGATGCGGAACTCACCCGCGCAATGCAGAAGGCCCATCAGGTACCACATCCCGTCGTAGTACCGGTACCGCCCCGACGGGATCGGGGCTTTCCACAGCTCGTCGACGAACCGGCGCGCGCGCGCCGTATCGGTCGCGGCGAGGCTCGCGACGGCGTTCGTCGCGCCGAGCGCGGTCGAGTGCGGCGGGTC
>DASVNI010000038.1:0-4159 GCA_036383935.1 Gemmatimonadaceae bacterium
GATGTTCGCGCTGCGCTCGGACGACTCGTGCCGTCCCGTGTCCATCGCCGCGACCGCCGGCGCACTCGTCGCGATGCCGAGCCGGTGCTGCAGCTCCTCGAGCGACAGCCCTCTCGTCTCCGGCATGATCTTCCACGCGAACACGAATTGCAGAAGCATCATCGTGGCGAAGAAGGACAAAGCCAGCCCTCCTGACGCCTCGGCCACCACGGGGAACGTCCATGACACGACCGCCGCCATGAACCAGTGGGTGAAGCTGCCCAGCGCCTGTCCCTTCTCGCGAACGGCGTTGGGAAAGATCTCCGAGATGAACACCCAGATCACGGCCCCCTGCCCGATCGCGTGAAATGCGATGAAGCCGAGCAGGCCGGCGAGCACGAGATGCCCCGTGGTGCCGCCGCGATAGAAGCCGACCGCCGTGAGGGCGAGCGACACCGCGGCGCCCAGCCCGCCCAGGGCGAGCAGCGGCCGGCGACCGAAGCGATCGATGATGAACAGTGCGAGCGCGGTGAAGAGGAGGTTGGTGCCGCCGATCGCGACTGCCTGGAGCAGCGCGTCGCCAGCCGCCGCGCCCGCCGAACGGAAGATGCGCGGCGCGTAATACATCAACGCGTTGATCCCGGACAGCTGATTGAACATCGCCACCGTCCACGCGAGGAAGATCGGGCGCGCGTAGCGTCGCTGGAACAGCGTCGCTTCGCGGTGGCCCACCTCCGCTCGCACCGAGACCATGATGTCCTCGAGCTCGTGCTCGACGGCGCTCCCCTCGATCCGCGTCAGGATCGCGCGCGCCTCGTCGACACGCCCGCGCTTGATCAGCCAGCGCGGACTCTCCGGAATGAAGAAGAGGAGAACGAAGAAGAGCGCAGCCGGAAATGCCTGGACGCCCAGCATCCAGCGCCACGCCGCGTCCGTGACGACGACCCTGGCGAGCAGGAAGTTCGACAGGAACGCCAGCAGGATGCCGCCGACGACGTTGAGCTGGTTCAACGCGACGAGCCGACCGCGCTGCCGCGCCGGCGCGATCTCGGCGATGTAGAGTGGCGAGACGACCGAGGCGCCACCGACCGCGAGGCCGCCGATGAATCGAAAGATCACGAAGGTCGTGAGGCTCGCCGCGAGCGCGCTGCCGATGCTGGCAACGAAGTAGAGCACCGCGAGCACGAAGAGCACCGGTTTGCGGCCGAAGCGCTCGGCGGGCCTGCCGGCGGCGAACGCGCCGACGATCGTCCCGATGAGCGCCGACGCGACGGCGAAGCCGAGGCCGAACTCACCGAGGGCGAAGGTGCGCTGGAGCGCCTCGGTGGTGCCCGAGATCACCGCGGTGTCGAATCCGAACAGCAGGCCGCCGAGTGCGGCCACGAGTGCGCTGAAGACGACGGGGCTTCGGGACGGGGATCTCACGGCCGGCGACCTCGAGGGAGACGGGTGCGCGGCGCCGGCTATCGGGCGCTGGATCTTCGTTGCCCCTACACTGGAGGCTGCGCCCGTAGCGTCAAGGGCTTCGCTGCGCCACCGTCCCCTGCGCGTGGACCGTGCCGGCTTCGAGTGTGCCGATATCCCTCCTCAGAACGCGACCCAGGTGTAGAGGTACAACGTGTTGTTGTTGGATGCCTGTCGTCCACCCAGGACGTCGTACGCGTCCGACGAGCCGTTGAATCGGTGGTACGCCGTGTACTGCAGGCTCAAACGGAGATTCTGCCAAGGGTTGAAGCTGAGCTCACCCAGGAAGCCATCGGTGTTCGGGCTCCCCGTGCGGCTGCCGGTGAGCTCGGCGGGCGCGTAGCGCAGCGTGTCGACACTTCCCGACGTGTTGAAGTATCCAACGGTTGCGCCAAGTCTGATGTTCGGGAGGTACGACACGTTCGCACGGTACGTTTCCAGATTCGCTCGCTGATTCTGCGCTTCTTCGGCGCCGAAGGTCGCGTCGAGGAACTGTTTCTCGTGAATGAAGCTCGTGCGCCCGATGAGCATCGCGCCGGTCGTGCCGAGCTGGCGCTCGACCTGGGCGTCGACCCCGAGCGTCGTGAAGTGGTCCGTCTCGCCAGTGACGCCCGTCGGGAAGAGGTGGGCGCCCAGGAAGCCGAATCCGCCCACCATCAGGTACGTCTTGTCCCACGTGTGCTGAAGCGCGACTCGGCTGTACGGAATCACCTGACTGATGACATTCTGCGACGCCGAGTCGAGCGGCGCAGGCGTGCCCTGCTGGGCCGAGCGATAGGCCGTGAACTCCGTGTAGAGCGTGTTGTTCCACAGCGCGTATGCGCCGAGCCCGAGCACCTGCTGCGCAAGATTTCCGTCGATCAACGTGCTCGCGATGGGTGTCGGGGCGATGGAGGAGCTCATGAATGGGAAGGTCCACGCCGGCACGGTGTTCCACGGGTCCTGCACCGTGGGGTTGTTGTTCACGGTCAGGCCGAACAGCACATCCTTCTCGAGCACGGCCGTGTGCGTCGCGTACCGTACGTCGAGGTTGTCCATGCCGAACGTGCCGTCCTGCGCGGCATACGTGAACTGGATGAACGTGCCGACCTTCGGTGTGATCGCGCCACCGAGGAAGACGCTGAGCTGCTCGGGAAACATCACACTGCTGTTCTGCGCCGCCGGCTCTGCCTTGTTCAGCTGCGTCAGCGACGCCACGAGCATCGCCGACACGGGCGGAATCGGCGACAGCGCGAGCGATGGTCGCGTCGAATCGCCGGCGGTGATCCGCTTCAGCGACGTCAGGGTGTAGCCGTTCATCTTGAACAGGCGGCCGAACGGCGTGAGCTGCGGGAACTGATAGTGACACGTGCTGCACGCGAGCCCCGTCTGTCGCGAGAAGCTCGGAATGCGCGCATTGACATTGGCGAGCGCGGCGAGCAGCGCTCGCGACGGCGCGCTCCGGTGCGCGTCGATGTACGACGTCGCCGAAGTCCCGCGACGGCTCGCGACCACGGTGGACGCCGATGTGATGGACGGCGTCAGCAGCGCTGCGCCGACGCACAGCGCGAGACCGCGGCGACGCCACGCCGTGCGACACTGGCTGTACTGGGCGCTCCCATGACTAGTCACGATATGCCCGCCTGAAATGGGGAGGGGTTTGTTCAGAGCGACACGGATCGATCAACCGGGAAGCGGCGTGGTCACCCGACCCGCAGCGACGGGGAGATCGTAGATCCATCCCACGACGACGCCGTAGAGCAGATGGCCGAGCAGGCTTCCGGCGAGCAGCTCGAGATCGCCGCGTGAGAGAAACCCCGCGCCGATCAGCGGCATGAAGACGAGCTGCGCGAGGAGGAACAGCAGCAGGCCGTATCTCGCACCACGACCCACGGGGGATCCGGGCAGGCGCCCGACGAAGAACCGCGCGTAGACGACAGCGGCGAGGATTCCGAATACCAGATGCGCAATCCATCCCCCGGCGCTGCCCACGTGGAGATGCGCCACGGACACGGACATGAAGCTGCCGAGAATCTGGCCGACCGCGATCTTCGGCAGGCCGATCGACGGTTCAACCAGCCAGAGTGCTGTCATGACGCCGGTACCGACGGCGCCTGCCGCCACCGCGCGCGAAAGGTGAACCTGCCTGCGTTCGCTGGTCATGGCTTGGCCCCCCGGTGGCCGACCGACCAGATGTACTCGGCGGCGTGTGCGGCATCGGCGTCGCTGATCCCGCCGGGATGAGAGACCATCGCCGTTCCGTTCACGCCGTGCGTGATGACGTAGTAGATCGCCGCCAGCTCTCCACCCTTCGCGTCTTTCCACGCGTGTGGCTTGAGCGTCGGTGCAATGGGGCCCCCCTCGAGACTCGCCCCGTGACAGGCGAAACAGGTGCCCTGACCGTGAAAGACGGCTCGCCCCGCGTCGACCATGTCAGCAGTGATCGCGCTCGTGTCCGGCAATGCGTCCTGCGCGATGCGCGGCGCGCGGGACGACGTCGCGGCCGGCGCGACGCACACGAGGAACGCGAGCGCGACCGCGATGACGCGTAGTGGGAGTCCGCGCGAGGCGCGCGTCGGACATGCTTTGAGAGAGGAAGCGTCTCCAGCTGCTTCAGTCGACATGGCAGTCCAGCTCCCGATTCTTCGCGTCACCAAAGTCGAGGAGGGGACGCCACGCAACTATCAGGGATTCCGCGACATGCCGCGGGGAATACGCCGGACGCGTCGAGGCGTCC
>DASVNI010000039.1:0-5475 GCA_036383935.1 Gemmatimonadaceae bacterium
ACGCTGCCGCGCATCGCCGACGCGCTCGTCGCCGGCGGGATGTCGCCGGACACGCCGGCCGCCGCGGTGCAGTGGGGTACTTACCCGCGCCAGCGCACCGTCGTCGCCACGCTCACCACGCTGCGCGACGCGGTCGAGCGCCTCACGCAGGGGCGCCGGATCGAGCGGCACGACACGCAGCGCCGGCAGCTCGAGCACTTCCGCACCGAGCGACGCGAGCGCCCCGCGCACCGTGCCGGCCTGCGCCGTCGCGCGCGTGACGACGATGCGCTTGCCGAAGAGCGGCTGCCGGTCGTACCAGCCGATCTCGTCGCGCAGCGCGACGACCTTTCCGATCACCGTGATGACCGGCGCGCCGAGTCCCTCGCGCTCCACCGCGTCGCGCAGCGTGGTGAGCGTGGCGACGACCGTGCGCTGGCGCGGATAGGTGCCCCACTGCACCGCGGCGGCGGGTGTGTCCGGCGACATCCCGCCGGCGACGAGCGCGTCGGCGATGCGCGGCAGCGTCTTCACGCCCATGTACAGCACGATCGTCCCGCCCGTGCGCGCGAGCGCGGACCAGTCGGTCTGCGTGTCCTCCTTCGTCGGATCCTCGTGGCCGGTGACGAAGGTGACCGATGTCGCCGTACCGCGATGCGTGACGGGAATTCCCGCGTACGCCGCAGCGGCGACCCCCGCCGTCACGCCCGGCACGATCTCGAAGGGCACTCCGGCTTCGGCGAGCGCCTGTGCCTCCTCGCTGCCGCGCCCGAAGACGAGTGGGTCGCCACCCTTCAGTCGCACCACCTTCTTACCGGCTCGCCCCAGCTCGACGAGCAGATCGTTGATCGACTCCTGGCGCGCCGACTCGCCGCTGCCACCGCGCTTGCCCACGTCGTACAGCTCGACCGTGGGATTGTACGCCCGCGCCGCGGCGACGATGTCCGGGTTCGCCAGCGCGTCGGCGGCGATGGCGTCGCAGCTCGCGAGGAGCTCCTGCGCGCGCACCGTGAGGAGCCCGGGGTCGCCCGGGCCTGCGCCGACGAGATAGACGATCCCGCTCACGCCCCTGCCACCCGCTCGGAGCGCGGCCGCTCCGCCGCCTCGAGCGCGATCGCCCGCGCGCGCAGGCGGCGCAGCCGGACCTTGAGGCTCAGCACGTACGCGAGGTAGACGATCGCCGCGAGCGTGTACGCCGCCGTCGTGTAGCTGGCATTGTCCGGCGTCATGCGCGCTCCTGTTCGCGATCCGCGACGTAGTCGCGCAGCGTGGCGATGCGATACCGCAGACGCAGCAGCGCGATGAACAGCAGCGTGAACGCCGCGAAGGAGAGCAGGAAGGTCACCAGCATCTCGTTGGGGAGCGAGGGCGAGCTGGGCTTCAGCAGGATCGGCATCGGATGGAGCGTGCGGAAGAGATACACGCTCAGATGGATGAACGGCACCAGGAACGACGCGAGGATGCCGAGCACCGCCGAGTAGCGCGCGCGCCGCCCGCGCTCCTCCACCGCACCGCGCAGCAGGAGATACGCGAGGATGATGAACCAGAGGAAGAGCGTCGCGGTGAGCCTCGCATCCCACGTCCACCATGCGCCCCAGATCGTCTTCCCCCAGATCGGTCCGGTGACGAGCACCACGGTCGTGAAGCAGAGCCCCACCTCCGCCGCGCTCTCGGCCACGCGGTCCAACTTCTCGTCCTTGAGCCAGAGGTAGAGCGCGCTCGCGATCGCCATCAGCACGAACGCCACGTACAGCGCGATGAACGCCGACGTCGCGTGGATGTACATGATCTTCTGTGCCGCGCCCTGACGCGCCTCGATCGGCGTGAAGGCGAGCGCGCGCACGTATATGGCGGCGATGCCGAGCAGCGCCACGCCCACGAGGGGATCGCGCTGCGACGGAATGGGAGGGGGAGGGGGAGGGGAGACGGACAGCTGCCCGGAGGTCATTCGTCGAGAGTGAATGGGAACGCCAGCGTGCACGCCGTGACGAACACGATGTCGAACGCAACGAGGATGCGCAGCCAGGGCCATGCTTCCGCCACCGGCCGGCCGGCCATCAACCGCGCCGACGACTGCGCCGCCGCCATCACGACCGGTACGAAGAATGGAAGGCTCAGCATGGGAAGCAACAGCTCGGCCATGCGTGTGTTCACGGCCATCGCGCTGAACAGCGTGCCGACCGCCACGAGCCCGACCGCCGCAAGCGCGGCGATCCCCGCCAGCGCACCGATGCCGGCGCCGAGGGGAAGGTTGTAGAACAGCACCACGGCGGGGATCGTCACGACCAGGATCCCCATCACGAACACCAGGTTCGCCAGCGCCTTGCCGAGATATATGGCCTCGCGCGAGATCGGCGCGCCGAGCAGGCCGTCCACCGCGCGATCGGCCAGCTCGCTCCCGAAGGAGCGCTGGAGGCCGAGTAGGCCGGCGAAGGTGAAGATCACCCAGAGCACGCCGGGCGCGAGATCGGCCGCCGCGACCGCGGTGGCGTCCCACGCAAAGTAGAAGATCGTCACGCCGAGGAGCGCGAAGACGAGCGCCGACAGGAACGCCGTGCGCGTGCGGAACTCGATCGCGAGATCCTTGCGCGCCACGAGCCAGGCGGCGGCGAGCATCGACGGCGGCGCCGCAGCGGCAGCGGCGAGGTCAGTCATGCGCCGCCGCCAGCTCGCGGTACTGGGCCTGGTAGACGCGGACGTCGAGTAGCTCACGCGCCTCGTGACGCACGAACCGGCCGCGGCGCATGATCGCCGCCTGCGTGGCGAGCACGAGCCCTTCGGCGAGGTTGTGCGTGACGAGCAGCAGCGCGGCGCCCCCTTCACGCCGCTCGGTGAGCGCGGCCGTGAGTGCGGCGCTTCCCGCGTCGTCCAAGCCGGTGTAGGGCTCGTCGCAGAGAAGGAGCTTCGGTGCGTGCACCATCGCGCGGGCGATTGAGACGCGCTGCTGGAGCCCGCGGCTCAGCGTGCGGGCGGCTGCGTCGGCACGGTCCTCGACGCGCATCAACTCGAGGGCGCGCATCGCCGCGCCACTCGGATCAGGAAGTCCGTAGAGTCGCGCCGCAAACTCGACGTTCTCACGCGCCGTGAGGACGCCGTACAGCATGCTCGCGTGGCTCACCAATCCGACCTGGGCTCGCGCCGCAGCGCCCTCCTTCACGGGAACGCCGTTCACCCGGACGGTCCCCTGACCGGGGGCCAGCAGGCCGGCGAGCATGCGGAGCAGCGTCGTCTTCCCTGCTCCATTCGGGCCGAACAGTGCGAGGCAGTCCCCGGCGTGGAGGGTGAAGCTCACCCCGTCCACCGCTCGGCGCCCGCCGAAGGTGCGCACCAGCCCCTCCGCCTGCACGACGGGCCTCCGTTCCCCGGTTACTGGGACGGCGCTCGAGTGGGCGGACGCGGCGGGAGACATCCGAGGAAGATACCCGGCCGTCGCGCGCCGAGAGAGGGTTAATCCCCGACGCCAGGCGGGCCACTCGACGGACTAGAGGCGCTTCCAAGAGCTGAGAACTGCTTCAGAGATCCAGGCGCGGTCGAGCCCCACAAAAAATCGCCAGCCCGATGACAGGCTCCAGAATGCCACCGAACGACGGCAGCCCAAACGACGCGGCCTGGAGGGCCATTGGGAGGCCTGACTGCCCTCGGAGCGATCCGCTGGACTTCTGGAGCAGTTCCCGGCTTTTGCAGTCCGGCGCGCGATGCGTCCCTAGCTCCCCCGCGTCGGCGAGACGAGGGCCCGGTAGTGCGACGACTCCTCGAAGATGCACCCGCTCCGGGCGTAGAAGTCGTCGCCGAGCACGAAGACCCCCTGCTCCACCTTGCGCCACGGGGCATCGGCGCACGGATGCCAGCTCACCATCTCGCTCCAGCGGCGGTACTGCTGGTGGCCGTTCGTCTCGAGCATCCCAAAATTGACGCCCGGGAAGGGCGGCACACGCGCAGCGACGTTCTTGTTCCAGTCGACCAGGACCGGGTTCACCGTGAGATCCGCCGCCATGCAGACCAGCCGCTGCTCGTGCGCCAGCTTCGCGATCTTCAGCGTCTCACTCAGCGTCTTCGCGATCCCCTTGAGCACGAAGCCGGCGTAGCCCTGCTGCATGCGGCGCGTCGCGTCGCCGACCTGGGTCACGCTCTCGTCCGCCACGATGGTGACGGGAACGTCGTGCAGGTCCGCATCGTTCTCGTCGGCGAAGGGCTCCTCCATGAAGGCCACCTGCTCCAGCGCGCCGATCTTCTTCGCTGCGTCGAGGAGGCGGAGCAGCATCTCTTTCTTCTCGTAGCGCTGATTCGGGTCGAGATCGTAGCGGATCTTCCCATCCGGCGTCTGCGAGGTCCGCGCGCCAGCCAGCGCGGTGTGGATCGCGGTGAAGCGCGCGATGTCCTTCTCGATCATCTCCGCTTGCGTCGCCGCCGGGCTGCCCAGCTTCACCTTGATCAGGAAGTAGCCGTCCTGCGTCGCGCGCACGACGTCCTCCACCGGCAGCCCGTACGTGACCGACGGCAGGGCGGCGACGGCGCGCTGCTTGTACGAGAGCCCAGCGCGATACTCGGCAGGGATCATCTCGTCGAACGTCCGAAGCCCGTTCTCCTCGGCGTAGAGCAGCCACGCGGCGTTGTCCACCGGAACGAGCGCGTTGAGCGCGAAGGTGCGGCGCAGATTCGGCAGCCCCGTCACGCGGCAGGCGAACTGATACAGCTCGGGGAAGATGCGGTCGATCAGCTCGACGGGCGTCGTGAACGTCTCGCCGACCACCATCTGGAGCGCGCGGTCGGTCACAGAGAGCATGAGCGCGTTACCGGCGCTCTCGGAGTGCTTCGCGAGCACCGCCGGATCGCACCACAGCACGCTCTGCGTGCCGATGCCGATGTGGCTGCGCCCGGAGTCGCTGTCGAGGCGCGCGACGGGCTGCCAGAGCTCCGTGAGGTAGCCGCCCTTGAACCCTGTGGGGCGAATGAGCGGCTCACGCTCGAAGTCGAGGCCGACGCTCTTGATCCGTATCTGCTTGGCGCGGTCATATCCGGTGGGGTCAGATACCGCAGGTATCTGACGCCTTTGTTGTAGAAGCGTCGTTGCGCGCGAGCTTGGCACGACACGATCGACGAGCGGCAGGGCCGCTGCGGCGCCGGCGACGGCGAGGAACTCTCGGCGCGAGAGCTCGCGCATGTGACGTGGCATCATGACTTCGTCTTCGTTGATGTAGCGGACGTCTGTGCGGTGGCAAATAGTCGCTGGAGTCGCGTGAGGTCGCGGCGCATTCCGTCGATCGTCTGCTTGCGTCGTTCCGCGCCGCCACCGCCGGCCATCTCGAGCGGGGGATACTCGAAGTGCATCGTCACCGGCGGGAGCGGGACAAGGGAGAGCAGCATATGCAGATAGGCATGGAAATCCACCATCCCTTCTCCGAGCGGTACGCTGCGCGCCTCCCATCTCTTGTCTGGTCGCTGGGTCCAGATCATGTCCTTCACGGCGATCGTGTCGATGTGCGGTGCGATCATCTT
>DASVNI010000040.1:0-23979 GCA_036383935.1 Gemmatimonadaceae bacterium
CGCAATCGCGCCGCCGCCGAGCTGGCCGACATCGTCCCGCGCTGGCTCGCCGCGCAGCGCGAGCGCGAGCAGCTCCAGGAAGCGCTCGCCGAGCTGCGCGTCGCGGAGAGCGAGGCGGCCGCCTACGCGCGCGACGCCGAGCGTGTCGGGCGCGAGCTCACCGAGGTGCTGAACGCCGAGGCCGAGCTGGCACGGCTCGCCGAGGAGCTCGCGCCGCTCGCCACGCTGAGCGACGAGCTGCAGCGGCTCGACCGGTTGGCCAGCGACGTGGGACGTCGCCGCACGCTGCTCGACACGGAGCGTGCGCTCGACGACGACGTGCGCTCGTTGCGCGAGCGGCGCGCGCGCATCGAGTCCGCGCCGGCGCTCGAGGAGGAGGTCACCCTCGAGCTGGAGCAGCGCCGCGCGATGCTCGACCTCGTCGAGGGCGAGCTCGAGGCCAAGCGCACCGAGTGGGTGCGCGATCGCCAGGAGGCGGAGACGAAGCGCCGCGCGCTGCTCGACCAGTACGCCGAAGCGCGCGAGCATCGCGAGCGGTTGGTGCAGGCGGGAGAGGACGGGGAGTGCCCGACCTGCGAGCGCCCGCTGCACGATCACTATCGCGGCGTGCTCGATCACCTCGACGAGCAGATCGACGCGCTCGTCGCGGACGGCAAGTACTTCAAGGGCCGCCTCGAGCAGCTCGAGGAGATGCCGCCGGAAGTGCGGGAGCTCGACGAGCGCCGGCGCGCGGTGTTCGACGACGTGAGCAAGCTCGAACGCCGGCTGACGAAGGTGCAGCTCGCGGTCCAGGAGCTCGGCCAGACGACGCGCGATCTCACCCTGAAGGAGCAGCGCTTCGCACAGGTGCGGAGCGAGCGCGAACAGATTCCGGGCGGGTACGACGCGGTGCGCCCCGCCGCGGCGCGCCGCGAGCTGGAGCGACTCCGGCCCCTCGACGCGCGGGCGACGCGCCTCGCGGCGCAGCTCGAGCGACGCAGCGCGCTCGAAGCGGATCGGAGCCGCGCGGCGGCCGGACTCGCCGCCGCCCAGGCACGCGCTGCGGCGCTGTCGGCTCGGCGCGACGTGCTCTCCTTCTCCGAGCAGAGCTACGCCGAGCTGCGCGGCCAGCACGACACGACCGCCTCCACGCTTCGCCTCGCGGAGCTCGACGCCGTCGCGGCCAGCGGCGAGGCCGCCGGCGCACAGGCGGCGCTCGGCCGCGCCGACCAGATGCGCGAGGAGCTGATGCGCGCGCGGTCGCAGCTCGAAGGGCTCGAGCGCGAGAAGCGCCTGCACGACGAGCTCGATCGCGCGTACACCGATCTCCGCACCGATCTCAACGTGCAGCTCCGGCCGGAGATGAGTGAGCTGGCGAGCGCCTTCCTCACCGAGCTCACCGACGCGCGCTACGACGAGCTGGAGCTGGACGACAGCTACAACCTCACCGTGATCGAGGACGGCGTGCCCAAGCCGGTGATTTCCGGCGGTGAGCAGGACATCGCGAACCTCTGCCTGCGTCTCGCCATCTCGCAGATGATCGCCGAGCGCGCCGGCCAGAGCTTCTCGCTGCTGATCCTCGACGAAGTGTTCGGCTCGCTCGACGAGGCGCGGCGCCAGAACGTCGTCCAGCTGCTGCGCGGGCTGCAGGATCGATTCGAGCAGGTCATCCTCATCACCCACATCGAGCAGGTGCGCGAAGGGCTCGACCGCGTGATCAACGTGCGCTACGACGAGGAGTCCGGGGCGTCGGTGGTGACGCAGTCGGATCCCAGCGGTGTCGATGGCGCGGCGCTGCTCGCGGGCGCGGGAGCGGAGGACTGATGGCCAGCGCGAGGAGCTGGCGCCCGCTCGCCCAGATCGAGGGCCCGCACCAGGCGCGGCTCGAGGAGATTCCCGCGCTCAACGTCGTGTTCAGCGACGCGTTCACGGAGCGCTATCGTCGCGACGGGATGGTCGGGGTGCGCGTGCCGTATCTCAACCCCGCCGTGTGGCGCTACGCGATCGAGGACGCCGCGGGTGGCGCGATGGTGTGGCGCGACGCGCGTGGCGAGATCGCCGCGTTCAACATGGTGCATCGCTCCGGCGTCGAGGGGTGGATGGGCCCACTCGCGGTGCGGACGGAGTACCAGGGGAGTGGGGTGGGGAAGGAGGTCGTCGAGCGCGGGATCGCGTGGCTCAAGCAGGAGGGCGCGACCGTGATCGGTCTCGAGACGATGCCCCGCACGATGGACAACATCGGCTTCTACTCCGCGCTCGGGTTCCTGCCCGGCCGACTGACCATCACGCTCACCCTCGACGCCGCGGCGGGCGATCGTCCGCCCGAGCTGCTCGGCCGCCTAGGCGCGCGCGACCGCGAGGAGACCCTCGACGAGGTGCGCTCGCTCGTCGAGCATCTCGCGCCCGGCTACGACTTCACGCGCGAGATCGAGCTGACGGAATCGCTCGCGCTCGGCGACACGGTGATCGTGCGCAAGGCGGGCGGCGTCGCGGGCGTCGCGCTGTGCCACACGGCGCCCCTGGTGGAAGGCCGAACGCGCGAGGAGCTCCGCGTGCTCAAGCTGGCGCTGTCCGGCGACGACATGCTCGATCCGATGATCACGGCGCTGTGCGACTTCGCCAAGCGCAGTGGCACCCGGCGCGTCGCGCTTCGCGTCCAGGGGGATTACCAGTCGATGTACCGCGCGCTCGTGGCCCTCGGCGCGCGCGTGCGCTGGACCGATCTGCGGATGTCGCTCGGGGGATACGAGGAGCGCCGGGTGGCAAGCGGGATCATCCTTTCCAATTGGGAGATCTAGCGCGCCTCTTGCGGCAAACGCCGGAGCGCGACAGCGTGTAGGAGAGTCGCGTAATCGACGGTCACTCCCACACGGCGGCGATGCCGGTGCGGAAACGTTTGGCAAGCAAGCGCGTCTATTCCCGGACTCTTCAGGTGCCATAGTGAGCCCCGAAGTGGAGGTCCGGAACCGCCCGGCGAAGCCGTCGGGGGCGCCATCGGGCGACCGAGCCGATGGTGCGGAGAGTGCTTGGCTTCAGAGCAAGGCGATGCAGCACATTCAGCATCTGACCCTGTCGTGGAAGCGGAAGCCGTCCGCGCGAGTGGTCGAGCCCAAGGCTCCGCCGCTCGAGCTGCCGGATCGTGAGCGCATCCAGCGATTGGCTCGGCTGTATCATCGCCAGCTCGCGAGCGCGAAGCAGGACACGCGCCTGTACTACGAGCTGCTCCACCAACAGACGGAAGCGCTGCGCCAGTTCACCCTCGAGCTGACGCCCGAGCAGGCCGACGCGTTCATGAACATGTACACCGAGGAGAGCAGCGCGGTGGAACGCGAGTGGCAGGCGAAGAAGGGCAAATGGCGGTCGCGCGAACCGCTCTCTCCCACGCTCGTCGGTGTACTGACTTTCGCCGTGACGGTCTTCGCGATCGCGCTGGCGATCTACTACGCCGTCTGATCCACACTGTCGCCGTGCCGTGACGCGCGCGTGTCGCGCGCGTCATCGAGAGGAGCGCTCAGCGCGTCGGCGGTGACTTCGCCGGTCCGCTCGTGCGCACGACGATGCGATAGATCAGCAGCGACACGCCGGCGGTGAGCAGCAAGTGAATCCAACCGGGCCCTTGCATCACGAGCGCGCCGATCGCCCACATGATCAGCATGATGATGGCGATGATGATACCGAGATCCATGAATTGACCGGCCTAGTGCCGAGGGCTAGATTTCGTGAAGGAAATACAGGGTACGACCGGAACGGAGAGCTACGTTTTTGAGCCGATAAGTCCTTCGAGTGGGTTCGACAATCTATACTGACGTCACGCCCCCAGTGCGGGGGTAGACGGAAGGTGTGGTGAGAGCCTCATTATTTCGACTGGGCTTCAAAAGACCCTCTCCGTTCCAGTTCTTCCCCGGGCCCCGCAGCACCATGCGGGGCCCGGTTTTCTTTCGCCCAGGGCAGAGCGGCGCCATCTTTGCGCCCCGACGGGAACGGCGGCGCGCGACGCGGCATTCGTATCGCGCCGTCCCGAGGACCTTCACCGCCGATCAGCATGCCTGTCGTCACCGTGACTCGCCGTCTGCAGTTCAACGCGGCGCACCGCGTGCACAATCCCGCGCTCTCGGACGAGGAGAACGCCCGGCTCTTCGGCAAGTGCAACAATCCGAACTGGCACGGACACAACTACACGCTCGACGTCTCCGTGCGCGGTGAGATCGACGAGAAGACCGGCTACGTCATCGACCTCGCGGTGCTGAAGCGCATCGCGGAACAGAAGGCCGTCGACCTGATCGACCACAAGAACTTCAACCTCGACGTCGCGTTCATGCGCGACGTCATACCCACGTCCGAGAACATCATCGTCCGCATCTGGCGCGAGCTCGAGCCCGCGATCAAGCCGGGAAAGCTCGTGCGACTGGTGCTCTGGGAGACGCCGAACAACTATGTCGAGTACACCGGCGAGTAGCCGCATCCCTGTCGTTCCCCTCCACGCGCCGGACATCGCGCCACGTCACGGCGACGTCGACGCGGGTGCCGAGGACGCGTATGCCGATCTCGTTCGGCAACAGCTCGCGTTGCTCGGCGAGGACCCCGACCGCGAGGGACTCATCCGGACGCCGGAGCGCGTCGCCAAGGCGATGAGCTTCCTCACCGGCGGCTACGCCATGACGGTCGACGACGTGGTCGGCAGCGCCCTGTTCGAGGAGGAGCACGAGAACATGGTGATGGTGCGCGACATCGAGCTCTATTCGATGTGCGAGCATCACATGCTGCCCTTCTTCGGGAAGGCGCACGTCGCCTACATCCCGAATGGAAGGATCGTCGGTCTGTCGAAGCTGCCGCGCATCGTCGAGGTCTTCGCGCGGCGTCTGCAGGTGCAGGAACGTCTCACCGAGCAGGTCGCCAAGGCGATCGAGGACGTGCTCGCGCCGCGCGGCGTCGGCGTCGTGATCGAGGCGTTCCACATGTGCATGATGATGCGCGGCGTGGAGAAGCAGAACTCGCGCACGATCACCTCGGCGCTGCGCGGCGTCTTCCGGGACGACGCGAAGACGCGCGACGAGTTCCTCCGTCTCGCCTACGCGACGCGGTGACGCCGACGTCGGAAGTCGGCTCGCTCACGGGCCGCTGGGTGGTGATCACCGGTGGCTCGCGTGGCATCGGCGCCGAGCTGGCCCGTCGGCTCGCGGCCGATGGCGCGCGGCTCGCGCTCGTCGCACGCAGCCGCGAGGCGCTCGACGCACTCGCGAAAGAGCTGGCGGCGGAGCCGGTCGTGTGCGACGTCAGCGATCTCGGTCAGGTCGAAGCCGCTGCGGCGCAGATCGAGAAGCTTGCCGGCGGCGCGCCGGACGTCGTCGTCAACAACGCCGGGATGTTCCACATCGCGGCCGCGCACAAGATGTCCGTGGACGTCTTTCGCCGCACGCTCGACGTGAATCTCGTCGCGCCGTTCGCGCTCGTGCGCGCCTTCCTTCCGGGATTGCGCGCGCGCGGCAGTGGGCACCTCGTCACCATCGGCTCGGTCGCGGATCGCAACATCTTTCCGGGAAACGCCGCATACTCGGCGAGCAAGTACGGCCTCCGCGCGCTGCACGAGGTGCTGCGCGCGGAGCTGCGCGGCACGGGGGTGCGCACGACGCTCGTGTCCCCCGGGCCGGTGAACACCGAGCTGTGGGATCCGATCGACCCTGACAACCGGGCCGGCTTCACCCCACGCGCGCAGATGCTCGGCGCGGGCGAGGTGGCGGATGCGATTCGGTGGGTGATCGCCGCACCGGCCGGCGTCGACATCGAAGAGCTCCGCCTCTCGAGCAGCTGAGGCGCGCGAGCCGTGTTCGTCGAGATCGTGGATGCACTTCGCTGTCCGCGCGCGCACGAGGAGAGCTGGCTCGTGCTCGCCGCCCAGCGCACGGAGGAGCGGCACGTGCTCGAGGGGACGCTGGGCTGCCCCGTCTGTCGCGCGGAGTACCCGATCCACGACGGGATCGCCGACTTCACCGATCCGACGGCGCGCCCTGACGCGACCGCCGGTGTGCTGCCCACGCTGCCTTCGGCCGATCATCTCGCGGCGATGATGAACCTCGGTGACGCGCTGGGCTTCGCGGTGCTGATCGGCGCGTGGGGCACGCGCGCCGATGAGCTGGTGGAGCTGCTCGACGCGCCGCCGCTCCTGCTGGTCGAGCCGCCGGCCGGCATCGCGATGGGCCACGGCCTCTCGGGGCTCCGCACGAGCGCGAAGCTGCCGCTCGCCACGGGCGCCGCGCGCGCCGTCGCCACCGACGCGGTGGGTCCCGCTCGCGTCGCGGACGCGGCGCGGGTGACGCGCGTCGGCGGACGCCTGGTGGCGCCCGCGGCGTCACGCGTGCCGGAGGGAGTGCGCGAGCTGGCGCGCGACGACACGGTGTGGGTCGGCGAGCGGCTCGCGCTGGCGAGCGCGCCTGTCACTCTGCACGTCCGCCGCGGCTGAGTGCGACGCCGCGGCGAGACGCTACGCCGCGGCGCTCTCGTCCTCGTACAACCGGTCGATCACGTCGCGATAGGTCTTGTCGATCACGCGTCGCTTGACCTTGAGCGTCGGCGTGAGCTCGCCCCGCTCGACGGAGAAGTCGTGCTCGAGCAGGGCGACCTTCTTGGGCGTCTCGAACTTCGCGAGACCCTGCAGCTTGCCGAAGACTTCCTTCTCGATCTTGGCGTGCACGATCGGCATCTCGAGGAGCTGTGAGCGATCGGTCCACAGCAGGTTCTTGATCTTCGCCCACTTCTCCAGCTGCTCCCAGTTCGGCACGACCAGCACCGCGGGGAACTTGCGCTTGTCGCCGATCACGACGGCCTGCGAGATGTACTTGTTCGTCTTGAGCGTGTTCTCGATCGGCTGCGGGGCGATCTTCTTACCGCCCGCCGTCACGATGATCTCCTTCTTCCGATCGGTGATGGCGAGGAAGCCGTCGCGCAATTCGCCGATGTCGCCCGTGTGGAACCAGCCGTCGGCGTCGATCGCTTCACGTGTCGCCTCGGGCTTGTTGTAGTAGCCCTTCATCACGTTCGGGCCGCGCGAGAGTATCTCGCCGTCGGGCGCGATCATCACCTCCACGCCGGGGAATACCTTCCCGACCGTGCCGATGCGGAACGCCGAGGGCACGTTCACGGCGATCACCGGCGACGTCTCGGTGAGCCCGTAGCCCTCGAGGATGACGAGGCCGGCGGCGTAGAAGAACTTGTTGATGTCCGGTGCGAGCGGCGCCCCGCCGGAGACGAAGTACCGCAGCCGTCCGCCCGTCCGTGCCTTCAGCTTCGAGAAGACGAGCCGCTGCGCGATCTTGTACTTCAGGGCCAGCAGTCCGCGGGGCGTGCCCCCGGCGAGCGTCACGTCCGCCCACTTCTCGGCCACGCCGCGCGCCCAGAAGAAGATGCGCTTCTTGATCGGACCACCCGATAGCGCGTTCTCCAGCACGCGCGCGTACATCTTCTCGTAGAGCCGCGGCACGGAGAGCACGATCGTCGGGCGAACGATCTGCATGTCCACCGGCACGGTGTCCATCGACTCCGCGTAGGCGATCGAGCAGCCGACGTGCAGCATGAGATAGTGCCCCGCCATGCGCTCGAAGATGTGCGACAGCGGGAGGAAGCTCAGGCAGACGTCCTTCCCGGCGAAGGGGATCTGGACCGCCGCCGTCATCGTGTTCGAGTAGAGGTTGTCATGCGTGAGCATGACCCCCTTCGGCTCGCCCGTCGTGCCCGAGGTGTAGATGAGCGTCGCGAGATCGTCGGGCTTCACGGCGAGCGCGTGCTCGCGGTAGCGCGCCTGCCGCGCGTCGTCGTCCACCGCGGTGCCGCGCGCCTCGATCTCGGCCAGGGTGAAGTCCGCGCCTGCGTGCCGTGCGGCGGCGAAGGTGATGACGTGGCGCAGGTTGGGGACACTCGCACGAGCGTCGGCCACTTTGGCCGCCTGCTTCTCGTCGCTCACGAAAACCGCCACCGCGCCTGCGTCGCGCAGGATGTAGCACGCCTGGTCGGCGGGCAGGTTCGGGTAGAGCGGAACGTCGGTGAGCGAAGCGGTGAGGCACGCATAGTCGGCGATCGCCCACTCGGGACGGTTCTCCGAGAGAATCCCGACGCGGTCGCCAGGCTGGATGCCGAGCTCCTGAAGGCCGAGCGCAACGCGTCGCACTCGCTCCCCGAGCGTGCGGCTGGAGATCGGCTGGTAGACGCCCTTCACCTTGACCTGGAGGGCGTCCGGCTTGTCGTGGCGCGACAGTGCGTCGAAGAAGAGTCGCGTCAGTGTTCCAGGCGCCGAATCGCGCGGTCCACCGGATGAGATCATCGCTACCTCCGACGAGGAAGTCGGCCGCAGGGGCGCAGCGCGAGCGGGGCGAAAATATGGCGGCGGGCTCTTCCTGCGCCACCGCCCCCCGCTCATTTCGTACTCACCACGAACCGAATTGGTCCGCCCGGCAGGGGGACGCCCTTCAAGTTGTTTGCCGATACGACGATAGCGACGCTGTCGAACCCGAAGGGTACGGCCCGGATGCGCCTCTGCGCGTTCCCGGAGGCGTCCGTCGTGTCTACCGAGAAGAGCCCGTTCGGCGGAGTGAACTTGTTCTGATCGTCGACGAGCACGACGGTCGTGTCGGGGACCGGCGTGCCCACCGGATAGATGGTCGTGATCACGTAGCGCACGATGATCGACTGGACTCCCGCGCGCGTGCCGTTCCCCAGGCTCGTGACGTTCACCGAGAGCGGGACGGTCGAGTTGGCCTCGCCGACGTTCGGAATGGGAAAGGTCGCCGTCGTCGGGCTCCCCGCCGCCATCGAATCGGGTTGAAACACCACGTTGAGGGTCGCAGGTGGCGTCTGGAGCCGTGTGCCGACTCGCGCCACGATGCTCGCGCTGCGCACCGAATCGCCGAACACGAAGTTGTTCGGGAGGATCGTCACGCTCTTGCCGGGCACCGTCGTGACGATGAACGTCGGCTGCACGCTCTGGATCGTGTCGCCCGCGTTGCCGATGGCGAAGACCCGCAGTGGCGCGACGACGCCGGCCTCGTTGCGCAGCGTGTCTCCGAAGGCGACGGCGGGAGAGGGAAGGATGACCGGCGAGATGAACGCGATCCCGCCCTCGAGCGTCGGCACGTCGCCACACGCGAGCCCGACGACGCAGAGAGCTGCGCCGACGAGCGCCCAATGGGACAGCGTCTTCTTACGCGGAGTCACTGCAGCTTCGAGTCGAGGAGCTCGGCGAGACGCGTGTAGGCCCGGGCCGCCGGATCGTCGGGCGAGCGCAGGACGACGGGCTGGCCCGCCGCGAAGGCATCGATCGACGCCATGGTGCGCGGGATGGCGACATCGAACAGCAGCTCGGCTGGAAGCTGCGCACGAACGTACTCCGCCACGCGCTGCGACACGGCGTTGCCGTCCTCCAGCATCGTGAGGAGGATCCCGTCGAGCATGAGGCCCGGGTTGGTGGCCGATGCATCGCGGACGGCGCGCAGGATCTGGGTCGTCGTCTGGAGCGCCAGCGGCTCGCACTGCAGGGGCACGATGACGTGCTCACTGTGCGCGAGCACGCGGCGCGTGACCGCGCCGAGCCCGGGAGGCGTGTCCACCACGACGATGTAGCCCCGGGTCCGTGCCCGCCTGAACAGCTCGCCCAGCTTGGGTGAGCGAGCGAGCTCGTTGTGGTAGCTCTCGTGCTCGCCTGACTCGGCGACGGTGCCCGCAAGCAGGACGCGCAGCCAGGGCAGCGGCGTGGGGAGGACGACGTCCTGCAGCTCGCGCGTTCCGGCGAGCACGTCGGCCAGCCCCGCCGGATGCTCGGTGCCGGTGAGCCCCACGCCATGGCGTACCGCGCCCTGCGGGTCCACGTCGACGAGGAGTGTCTTCCGGCCGCGACGCGCGAGTGCGCTCGCCAGGTTGATGGCCGTCGTGGTCTTCCCGACGCCACCCTTCTGGCTGACGACGGCGAGAACGGTTCCCACTTACGCTTCGGGCTGCTCGGGGAGATCCGCCGGTTCAGCGCGCAGCTCGTCGAGGGTTTGCCGTGCGTGCCGGACCCAGCGATCGGCCTCCGACCCCGACGGCGGCGACTCGAGGAACGCCTCGAGATGTGCTGCGGCCTCCGCGAGGTCGCCTTTCTTGATGAGGAGGAAGGCGAGCCCGTAGTGCGCCCCCGACAGCTCGGGATCGAGCTCGAGGGCGCGCCGGTACGCGCCGATCGCCTCGTTCATCCGCCCGGTGCGCGAGAAGGCGATCGCCATGTTCTGGAGGATACGGGGATCATTCGGATGATCCCGCATCGCCAGCCGGTACGACGTGAGCGCCGCGTCGAAATCGCCCTGACGCTCCAGCGACAACGCCTCGTTGAGATAATCGAGGCGCTGCGGCTTCGGGCTGTGGTCCGACTTGCCGCCAATCAGGCGGCTGAACCATGACATGCGTGGACGCAGCGGGTGGGAGAGAGACGCGGTCGAACTGTTCACCGCCTCACGGTTACACCTAAGCGCAAACTTAATTCCCAACCGTGGCGCGCGGCAACTTGTATCCAGGGACGCATTCAGAAGGTGGCTGGCGCCGCCAACCTGCTACGGCGCTTCCAGATACGGTCCCGTTGGGATAGCTTTGGCGGCCCAGCCACGTCTCGCCGGAGCCCCCATGTCACCTCGCAAGACCACGGTCGAACAGAGCAAGGGTGTCTTCGAGGTCGAGTGGCCGATGTTCGGCGAGCTGTCGCGCGCCCTGGCCCTGAAGGTGGTGCGGGACTACGACCCGGAGATCGTCGTGGGTATTGCCACGGCTGGGGTCGTGCCGGGCGCGGTGATCGCCGCCATCCTCGACCGGGAGTTCCACTCGATCATCGTCAGCCGCCGGTACCAGGCGGAGTCGGTCCGTGAGAGCCCGGCCGTGTTCGGCGCCGTGCCGACGGCCGTCCGCGGGCGCCGCGTGCTCATCGTGGACGAGACCTGCGACTCGGGAGCCACGATGCGGCTCGCCGTGGGCGCGATCGTGAACGCCGGAGCGGCGGAGGTCCGTACGGCCGTGGCGTTCCAGACGGGCTCGTACGCGGCGGATTACCACGCGCTGGCCACCGACAGCACGATCGTGCTGCCCTGGGACCGCGAGGTGCTGTTCGAGGGACAGCTAGTGCCGAACCCGCTCTATCGCGAGACGGTCGGAGAGTAGGCGCGACCCGGGCACGGCTCACGCCGAAATGATTCGGGGTGATGATTCGGGGTCAGACACCTTTGGTGTCTGACCCCGGTGTCTGACCCCGATGGGACTAGGCGGCGCCGGCCACGGCCTCGTCGTACCCCTGGCCCTGGCTCATCCCGTCGTACACGGCCTGCATCACCTCGGCGCTGCCGAGCAGGAAGCGGCACCGGTCCGCGCCGGCCGAGCGGCACTCGACCTCCATCACGGCGAGAGGCGCGTCGGCGACGCGGCCGAAGAAGTCGGCGAACATCCCCGAGGAGAGATGGCAGCTCGGGTGCTCCATGCCCGCGTCCGGCGTCGCCTCGCCCCAGTCGGGGGAGTCGAGGGTGGCGACGGTGTCGTGCAGGGTGCCCACGCTCAGTGAGCCCCAGCCCGTCTCCTGGAAGAACTCAGCGGCCAACCGCTGGAACTCGTCCAGGGGGAGCGATTCGGGCGACAGTGCGTCGCGGTGCTCGAGCCAGCCGCGGAACGCCTCGAACAGCGCCGCTCCGCCGGCGTAGCCGGCTTCCTGGAAGTAGCCCGCCGCGGCGTGCCCGGTATCGCGCATGAGCGCGTTGCGAAGCGCGGCGAGGGCGTCCTTCGTGACCGCGAGGAGTCCGTTTCCGGCGAGGTCGAGGGTCATATCGTTCATGAGATAGTGTTCACCGTGGACGGCTGCGGCGCCAGGGCCGTCACGCGGAGTCGGGCGCGGCGGCTCGACGCAGCAGCTCCGCCTCGTCGATCGTCTCGACACCGAGCTGGCGCGCCTTGTCCAACTTGCTCCCCGCATCCGCCCCGACGACAAGGAACGTGGTCGTCTTCGAGACCCCGCTCGTGACGCGTCCTCCCTGAGATTCGATCAGCTCCGTCGCCTGCGCGCGCGACAGCGAGGGCAGCGTGCCGGTCACGACGAAGGTCATCCCCTTGAACGCGCCGCCAGCCGCGACCGAGACCGGCTCGGTCATCGTCAGCCCCGCGCGCTCGAGCTTGTCCACCAGCGCGACGGACGACGCATCCTGGAAGTAGGCGACGACCGCCACGGCGATGATCTCGCCGATCCCTCGCAGCGCGAGAATGTCGTCCGCCGTCGCGCGGCGCAACGCCTTCATCGAGCCGAAGTGCCGCGCCAGCAACTGCGCCGCTGTCTGGCCGACGTGCCGGATGCCGAGCCCGAACAGGAGGCGCGACAGCGGCTGCGCCTTCGACGCGGCGATCGCGTCGATGAGGTTCTGCGCCGACGTCTCGGCGAACCGCTCGAGCGTGAGGAGCTGCTCGAGCGTGAGCGCATAGAGGTCGGCGACGTCGTGCACGAGCGAGGCAGCAATCAGCTGCTCGATGCGCGCGTACGAGAGGCCGCGGATGTCCATTGTGTGCCGCGACGCGAAGTGCACGATTGCCTCGAGCTGCCGCGCCGGGCACGCCACGTTGGGGCAGTAGATCGCGACCTCTTCCTCGTCGCGCTCCACGCGCGTCCGGCAGGACGGGCAGTGCGTCGGGATGCGGATCTTCTTCGGCGGATTCGTCGCGTCGCGCTTCTCCGGCACGGGGCCGATGACCTGCGGGATCACGTCGCCCGCGCGCTTCACGAGCACGACGTCGCCGACGCGGAGGTCCTTGGAGCGAATCAGGTCGAAGTTGTGGAGCGTCGCGAGGCGCACCGTCGTTCCTCCGATCTCCACCGCCTCGAGGACGGCGAATGGATTGAGCGAGCCGGTGCGCCCCACGTTCACCTGGATGTCGAGCAGCCGAGTCTCGGCGATGTCGGGGGCGAACTTTCGCGCGATCGCCCAGCGTGGCTCGCGGCCGCCGACGACGCCCAGCTCGTCCTGGAGCCGCAACGAATCGACTTTGACGACACCGCCATCGATGGCGAAGTCGAGCTCCGCGCGCACGCGTGACTCCACGTCGCGCGCCCACTCGTTGACCTCGGCGAGCGACTTGCAGCACTTCCGTCCCGGTGCGACCGGGATGCCCCAGCGCTGCAGCGCCTCGAGCAGCCCCCACTGCGTGTCGAAGGGAAGCCCGACGCCTGGCGGCACCGCGACCGTGTAGCCGAAGAAGCGCAGTGGACGCTTCGCGGTGATCGACGGATCGAGCTGGCGAAGCGCTCCTGCCGCCGAGTTGCGTGGGTTGGCGAACACCGGCTCACCGGCGGCGACGCGCTCCTCGTTCATCTTCACGAACCGCGTGAAGGGCATGTAGACCTCCCCGCGAATCTCGAGCAGGCGCGGCACGTCGTCGCCGCGCAGCCGGAGGGGGACGTCGCGCAGCGTACGAAGATTCGCGGTGACGTCCTCACCCACCGTCCCGTTGCCGCGCGTGGCGCCCTTCACGAGCACGCCGTTCTCGTACGTGAGGCTCACCGCGGCGCCGTCGATCTTCAGCTCGGCCACGAAGCCGGCGCGGCGTGCATCGTCGCCGACGAGCCGCGCGATGCGCTCCTCCCACTCGGCGAGCTCCACCTCCGTGAAGGCGTTGCCGAGCGAGATCATCGGAATGAGGTGCGTATGCTTCGCCAGCGCGCTCGCCGGCTCCGCGCCGACGCGTTGCGTCGGTGAGTCGGTGGTGCGCAGCTCCGGATGCTCGCGCTCGATCGCCTGCAGCTCGCGGAAGAGCCGGTCGTACTCCGCGTCGGAGAGGGCGGGGCGGTCGAGAACGTAGTACTCGTACGACGCCTGATGCAGCAGGGCGCGCAGCTCGGCTGCACGCCGGTCGGGCGAGACCTTGGTCATGGAGCGGCGCTCAGCCTTTGGCTTCCTCGTCGAGGACCTGCATGGCGACGGTCACGAGCCGCTCGAGCTCCTCGTCCGCCGCGCGGGGCAGGAGCGTTTCGGCCCAGCTCTGCTCCTCGCCCTTCGCGTAACGGTCGAGCAGCCGACGGAGGAAGCCGACGAGCGCGACGCGCTGGAGCTCCGCCTTGCGCTGCGCAACGGCAACGTCCTTCTGGCTCCGCAGCAGCGTCTCGAAGCGGTAGGCGTTGCGGAGGGCCTTGGCGGTCAGCGAAGCGACCGTCTGGCTGAAGCGCACGTCGCTGTCGCTGAACGGCTCGGCGTCGCGCTCGGTGCGCAGGAAGATCGCCCCGATGACGGAGCCCTCCCAGCGGATCGGCACGACGATGATCGAGCGCACGTTGCGCGTGTCGAGCGTCGCTTTGATGCTGGCCAGCTCCGGGTCGTTGGCGGCGTCGGGGATGAACACCGTCTCGCCGCTCTCGAAGGCCCGCTTGAGCTCCGGGTACCGATTCAGGTCGACGATCAGATTCCGGATCGACGGATCCTCGTAGCTCGCCACGAGGCGGACCTCGCTCTTCTCCCCTGAGAGGAAGATCGAGCACCGGTCGAGACCGAAGCTCTCGCCGAGCTTGCGGGCGATCGTCTGCAGGACGTCGATGAAGTGAAGCGAGGAGGCGACCTCCTGCAGGATGTCGACGATCGCGGCGAGGTGGTCACGCTCGCGCTCGACCGTGGCGAGGCGCGCCCGAAGGCGCGCTACCTCGTCATCCGGGGAGTGAAGCTCCGTGCTCTGGGGCTGCTGGGCGAGATCCGGCGGAAGTGCGTGCGTCGGCTCCATCCTTTCTGGCTAGGTGCGAGTTGAACTCGGGCCCGTCGAAGCGGACGACGCGATTGCGTCCCATTTCCTTCGCGACGTACAGCGCATCGTCGGCCGCGCGTACCAGCGAGTCGCATTCCCGGATCTTTGGGTGCGGCCAGCCGGAGACGCCGAAGCTGGCCGTGCGACGCAGCGTGCCACCGGGGAAGGAGAATGTATGGCCCTCGATGTGTTTCCGCACCCTTTCGGAGAAGGTCACGGCGGAATCGAGCACGGTACCCGGGAGCAGGAGCATGAACTCCTCGCCGCCGTATCGGCCGACGCGATCGATCTCTCGCGCCTCCTCCTTGAGGATCTGCGCCAGCTGCTTGAGCACCTCGTCGCCCGCCTGGTGCCCGTACGTATCGTTGACGCTCTTGAAGTGATCCAGGTCGCACATCACGCACGAGAAGGGCTCGCTGAGCCGCTCGGCGTGCTGGAACATCTCCTCCAGCCGGAAGTTCAGGTTGCGGCGGTTGTCGAGCCCCGTGAGCCCGTCCGTCTGCGACATGTGGCGCAGCCGTTCGTTGACCTCGAGGAGCTCGCGCTCGCGCTCCTCCAGCGCCTCCTGGAGGCGCTTGATCCGCAGCATCGAGCGCACCCGCGCCTTCAGCTCGGCGAAGTCGATCGGTTTGGTGATGTAGTCGTCCGCGCCCGCCTCGAGTCCCTCCACCTTGGCTTCGGTGGAGTCGAGCGCGGTCTGCATGATGATCGGGATGAAGGGCAGCGAGCGGTTCGCCTTGACGCGCCGAGCGACCTCGATGCCGCTGACCTCCGGCATCATCACGTCGAGCAGGATCAGGTCGGGGGGATCCTTCTCGACGTATCGCAGCGCCGCCGCGCCGTCGTGCACTGCGTCGGTGCGGTACCCCCAGCTCTCGAGCCGGACCTTCAGGACCTCGATGTTGTCCTCGTGGTCGTCGACGACGAGGATGCGCGACTGGGACTCGGGCCGCTCCTCGGACTCCGGGGACGTGCCCTCCGCGCGGGTCTCCTCAGCTGGCATTCTGGGTGGCGTCCTTCCCGAGGAACCGCTGGACCTCCGCGACCACCGCGCGTGGCTCGCAGGGTTTGGCGAGATATCCGTCGCAGCCGACCTCCATCGCCTTCTCGCGGTCAGAGGCGAGTGCGTGCGCGGTCAGCGCGATGATGGGGATGTCCCGCGTCACCGGATCGTGCTTGAGGACCTGCGTGGCCTCCCAGCCATCGATGATCGGGATGGAGATGTCCATCAGGATCAGGTCGGGACGCTCGGCACGTGCCTTGGCGATCCCCTCCTCGCCATTCAACGCCTCCGACACTTCGTAGCCGAAGTGCCGCAGGATCGTGGAATAGACGATGCGGTTATCCTCATTGTCCTCGACAAGCAGGACCGTCTTCCCATTTGTCGCCATGAATGGCCTCACCGCTTGCACGTGAGCTTGATCGCGTCGAGGAGACCGCGGGAGAGTGGCGGCGCTCCGGCGCCCGGCACGACGATCTATCCTCAGCACCGGGGAACCAGCCGACTGAAGTGCTAAAGTAACGTACATCACCAACTAGGCCCCTTCGACGCAAATTCCAAACCACTCAACGACCTCCACCATATCTTCCCATGTCCTACGCTGGACCCGCCACTCGCAGTCATGGATCGGCCAGGAGGCCCACCGCCTCGGCGACGTCGCCCAACCGCAGCATCGCCGCCACGCCGGTCAGCGGCGTTGCTGACGAGGGGGACTATCACGAAACCGACTGGCAACAGGTTGCGATCTTCGGCGCGGGGCTCGCGCTCGGACTGGCCCTGGGCGCCGGAACCGCCCTGCTGACGGCGCCCCAGAGTGGCGAGGAGACGAGGGCCGCGCTGCGCGGACGGGCCAAGCGCATCGGCAGGACCACGAGCCGCCGCGGCCGCGACGCGTGGGAGGAGCTGAGGGACGAGCTTCAGTCGGCCAAGATGGCCCTGCGCCGGCGCCGCGCCAAACGTGCCGCGCACCGGGAGCTCGAGCGCGAGCTGGAGCGCGAAGCGACGGCGTGATCGGGGTCAGCGGAGGTCTTTCAGCTCGGCCTCCGCTTCGGACTGATAGTGCTTGTCGTTGTACTCCGTGCGCTGACCCCGGATCACGAGCTCGTACTGCTCGGCGGCCTTCGTCTTGTCGCCGCGCGCGACGTACACGCGCGCGAGATCGAGATGATGCACCAGCCGGCCGGGGTCGGCCGCGACGGACTCCTCCATGTAGCGCTGCGCGTCGTTCCAGTTGGCGGAGTCGAACACCTTCCCGCCGAGGAACGTCTTCGCCATGAAGCGCGTCATGCCGCTCAGCGACATGACGTTGTAGTTCCACATTCCCATGATGTGCAACGCGCCCGCATGCTTCGGATTCAGCTTGAGCGCTTCGAGCGCGTGCGTCCGCACGTCGCCCGCATACTTCACCCGATCGCGCTTGCCGAGCGAGAGCGCCCTGCGTCCGAGGGCACGCGCGAGATGGAAATGTCCCTCCGCGTCTCCCGGGTTCGCCTCGACGGCGCGCCGCGCGTATTGTTCCGCCAGCGTGTACAGCGAGTCGCGCTCCGCCGGCGGCGCGAACTCGCCTACATCCACGGCTTCGCGTGCTGCCTTCCAGAGCGCGTCGTACGACTTCGAATCGAGCTTGATGGCTTCCTGGTAATGATGCAGCGCGCTCGGGGCATTCATCGCCGCGTTTTCACGATCGCCCAGCGCGATGTGATCGGCCGCCGTCTGCGCGGCGGCGAGAGCCGGATGCGTCGCGGCCGCGAGCACGAAGGCTGGCACGATCAGGCGGCGCAGCAATGCGGGAGAGACGAGCATGCAGGAGACTCCGGGATGCAGGTGAGCCGGCCTTCGGTCGGTGCGGCGGAGCGTTCGCGGTGGGATCGGCTGCGGTTGCTGCCGGCCGGTGATGCTATGACTACCCCACAGTCCGGTCAATGCTCGCGCTTCGGCTGATCGAGCGGAAGCGGGACGGGGGGCGAATCGACGCGGGCGAGTTCCGCGCGCTCGCCAACGCGTACGCCACCGGCCACGTGCCGGACTACCAGATGGCCGCCTTTCTGATGGCGTGCTTCCTCAAGGGCCTCGACGGCGACGAGACCTTCGCGCTCACCGAGGCGATGCTGCGCAGTGGCCAGACCCTCGACCTCTCCCACCTCGGGAAGCCTCGCATCGACAAGCACTCGACGGGCGGCGTGGGCGACAAGGTGTCGATCGTGCTCGCGCCGCTCGTCTCCTCACTCGGCGTGGCGGTGCCGATGATGTCGGGGCGTGGACTGGGACACACGGGCGGCACGCTCGACAAGCTGGAGTCGATCCCGGGGTTCGATACGGCGCTCACCCTCGCGCAGGCAGGGTCGCAGCTCGAGGAGCTCGGCTGCGCGCTCATCGCCCAGACGGACGAGATCGCGCCGGCGGACCGGAAGATGTATGCGCTCCGCGACGCCACCGGCACGGTCGAATCGATCCCGCTCATCGCCGCCAGCATCATGAGCAAGAAGCTCGCGGAGGGACTCACGGGGCTGGTGCTCGACGTGAAGCGCGGGTCGGGTGCGTTCCTCCCCGACCTCGAGCGCGAGCTCGAGCTGGCGACCACGATGATCGACATCGGCGCGGAGCATGGTTGCCCCGTCGTCGCGTTGCTCACCGCGATGGACCGCCCGCTGGGCCGCGCGTGCGGCAACGCGCTCGAGATCGAGGAGTCGATCGCCGCGCTGCGCGGCGAGGGACCGCCGGATCTGATGTCGGTGACCTACGCGCTCGGCGCGGAGATGCTGGTGCTCGCCGGTGTGGCGGAGGATCACGATGCCGCGCGGCGCATGATGGAGATTGCCATCGGAACCGGGCGCGCGGCGGAGCACTTCCAGAGGATCATCGAAGCGCAGGGCGGGAATCCGGCGGTGGTGGACGATCCCGCGCTGCTGCCGCAGGCAGCGGAGGTCGAGCTGTTCGCGGCGACTCGTCGCGGATTCATCGCACGCGTCGAGCCTCGCGCGGTCGGCCGCGGCGTGTCGGCGCTCGGTGGCGGGCGCACGACGATGGAGGACAAGCTCGACCTGTCGGTGGGCTTCGTCATCACGGCGCGCCCGGGCGACTGGGTGGAGCAGGGCGAGCCGCTGGCGACGATCTTCGCACGCGACCGGGCTGGTGTAGAGATGGGTCGTAACGCACTCCGCGCCGCGATCTCGATCGCCGACGAGGCGGATCCGCCGCTGCCGCTCGTGTCGCACCGCGTGACGAACGCCGGTGTGGAGCTGCTCATCGGGACCTGACCTTGCGAGTGATCGGTAGGGCGGACTACGATGCGCGCTCCGCCGATCGAAACGTCAACGAGAGGTACGAATGCCACCACGGATTGCCAAGCTCGCCGGACTCGGGGCCTTCGGCGCATGCGCCGGTATCGCCGCGCTCTACCTGCTGTTCCTCTACGGCACGCGGCCGACGCAGGGCTCGGGGATGGACGGCACCCTTCGCTTCATCACCTGGCTGAGCGTGGGGGGCGTGTTCCTGGCGCTGCTCGGTGTCCACGTGATGTTGGGACGGCGGCTGCTCACCCTCGCACGGGGCGAGGCCACCCCGGTGTGATGAGCGGCGGCCGCGCTCAGCTTCGCGGTCGCCCGAACACCTGGACGCTGTAGACGCGGCCGTTCTTCGACCGCGCCATCCCGACGCCGGTCTCGGTGTACTTCGCCGACAGGATGTTCGCGCGATGTGGGGGACTCGTCATCCAGCTGGCCATGAGCGCCGCGCCGCTCGTGTAGCCCTCGGCCACGTTCTCGCCGCTGGCGCGATAGGGGTAGCCCACCAGCTTCAGCCGTGAGGAGAGGGTGGGATAGCGCGATCCCGGGATCTCATGGGCCAGCTTGCCCGCCGCCGCCATCTGCTCGGCCTGAAGCTCGGCCGCGCGCGAGAGCTCGGGGCTGCGTCGCAGCGGCGTGAGATCGGCGCGCGTGCGCTCCCGGTTCGTGAGGATGAAGAGCGTATCGACGATCGTCGCGACCGACCGCGCCGGAGGCGCGGGCCGCCGCGGCGGAGAAGGCGCGGGAGCGGGCGCCTCGACGACCGGCGCAGGAGCCGGCGGTGGCGGTGGCGGCGTCCGCGAGCACGCGAGCGCGAGGAGCAGCACGACGGCCACGCGCGCATGAACAACCGTGACGACTCTCTCGCCGTGCATCAGTCCGCGCGATAGTAGTGGCGGATGCAGCTCTCGACGGCGCGCTCGGCGACCATGACGTCGTCGCCGTCGATCGTCTGCTCGATCACACGCTTCGCGTCGATCAGCATCCGCTCAGGAGCCACGCCGCGCTGTCGCAGTGCGCGACAGAAGTGCGCCGCTGCCGCCTCGACCTCGCCGAGGAATTCACGCGAGCGGTGGGAGCGGAGGAGCGCCTGCCTGAAGTTCTCCTCCTCGTTCCCCTGCTGAACGTCGGGCACGGCTCCTCCGAGCTCGGATCTGGATTCCACGAGCACGAAACTCCTTCCTGGGTCCGTCGAGACCGTTAGCACGAGTCGTTCCATTGCTCCGGGTCGGGACCTACTGGCGGCAGCCGCCACGGGGGTCCGGTTTCGGCTTGTCGACGACGAGCCGGCCCTCGCGATTCGCGATCGCTTGGGCGACATCATGCACGAAGGAGGCGACACGCGCCATGTGCCCGTAATCGATGTACTGCGGCTCGTCGGTCACCTGATGGTAGTCGGTGTGGTAACCGAGCGAAAAGTAAGTGATGGGAATCCCGTAGCGGGCGTACATGTAGTGGTCGGAGCGACAGTAACGATTGAGCGGATGTCCGTTGGCGTCGTAGGACAGATCGAAGTCCATGCGCGTCGCGCGGTGCGCGTTCACGGAGTCGATCAGGTCGCCGAGCTGGGTGGACAGACGACGCATGCCGATGATCTGAATGTTGTTCGGCCCGCGCCCCATCGCGTCGGTCGGCTTCCCGCGGCCGACCATGTCCATGTTGAGCTGCGCCACGATCGAGTCGCGAGGAACGGTGGGGTGGTCGGTGAACCACTGCGATCCCCACAGCCCTTTCTCTTCGCCGGTGTGCGATACGAAGAGGATGGACCGGCGCGGTGCCTTGGGTGCCGTCGCGAATGCCTCGGCGATCTCGAGGAGCGAGACGGTGCCGGAGCCGTCGTCGTCCGCTCCGTTGTTGACGGAATCGGGGCGCGCACCGCCGTGCGCGCGCGTCAGGCTGTCGCGGAGCGCGGCGATGCGCACCGCCTCCTCCGGGGTCGGGACCTTCACGGTGTCCTGCGCGCCCTGCCGACGCAGCACCTGATTGAACGCGAGCACGGAGTCGTGGTCGAGCACACGCGGAGAGAGGCCGATGTGATCGTTGTGCGCGCCGATCGCGACGTACTGCGCCCTGACCGTCGGATCGCTGCCGGGCAGGATGCCGATGACGTTGCGCGAGGGATACGGCGCCGGCGCATCGACGAACTCGAGGTTGCCTGCGATGGTGCGACCGTCCTGGCCGACGGTGAGCCCATCGAGCGAGGAGACGCCGAGCAGCTTCTGCGCTGCCTCAGGGGTGACGAGGAGTGAGAGGGGCGTCGGCGTGGGAAGCGCGTTCTCCGCCTTGATGTGCACCTGCGGGCCATGCAGCCGGCCCACGGTCACGCGAGGAACGACGTCGAGCGCGGCGACGGCGAATCCGGCCGCGTCGGCGTACTGCGTGAGCGGTCCGAAGGCGGGGAATCGCCAGTCGCGCCGGCCGGTCGCCGCGGAGACGGGGACGGAGAACACGATCACCTTGCCCGCCGCCGCCGCTGGCGCAACGAGACTGCCGCTGCCGAGCGTGCCGCCGTAGATCACGCGCGCACCATCGAGCGATCGCGTGCCGGTGCCGACGGGGAGGCTGCGACCGCCATTCACCGTGTGGAAGGGGAGGAAATCGCGTCCGTACGCGAGCGTCGCGTCGTCCACGCGGAGCGTACGCGTCGTGTCGAAGCTGGCGATGAAGATCGGCACTGTCTGGAAGTAGGTGCCGTTCGCTCCGCCGGGGCGCAGGCCGATGCGCGCCATCTCACGCGCGACGAAATCCGTCCCCATGACGTTGCCTTTCGTCGTCGCTTCGCGGCCGAGCATGGAGTCGTCGGCGAAGACGTACAGGCGTGACATCAGGTCTGCCGGCGTGATCGCTCCGGTCGTGGGCGTTGCGCGATGCGCGCGCGGCAACTCGCCGGTAGGCGTGGTGGCGACCGGTCCGGCGGTGGCGCAGCCGGTGAGCGTCGCGGCGAGGAGCAGATGACGAAGTCTGGGCATGACGAATGTCGGAGAGAATCCAGGATGCAGAAGTATCACACGAATCGTTGCTGGGCGGGACCCAGGCTCTGCCATCCCTCTGTCCATTGTGTTCACTTTCATCGATGAAACGACTCCTTCTCGTCGCCGCGATCCTGCTCACCGTTCCCGCCGGCGCCTCCGCCCAGGACAACCCGACGGGCGATCCGGTCGTCCAGCGCATCTACGACGAAGGCATGCGCCGCTCGCAGGCGGCGAAGATGGCGCAGGTGCTCATGGACTCGATCGGCCCGCGGCTCACAGGGTCGCCGGCGAACCGCGCCGCCAACGACTGGCTCCTTCGCACCTACGCGGCGTGGGGGGTGCCCGCGAAGAACGAGCAATACGGCACGTGGCGCGATTGGACGCGCGGTCCGAGCGGGCTGAGGCTCGTCTCCCCGCGTGCTCGTGACCTCGAGGCGACGATGCTCGCGTGGAGCGCTCCGACACCTGCCGGCGGCATCACGGCCGACGTCGTGACCCTGCCGCGCGCCTCCGAGTTCACCGACAGTGCCGGCTTCGCGCGCTGGCTGCCGAACGTGAAGGGAAAGCTCGTCATGGCCAGCATGCCGCAGCCGACCTGCCGGCCCGACTCGGACCTTCGCTACTGGTCCGACTCGGCCACATACGCTCATGCGGCCGCTCTGCGCGACAGCGTGACGACGGAATGGAGCGCACGCCTGGCCGCGGCGCACGTGAACCCGCGCGCGCTGCCGGCGTTGCTCGAGCGCGCAGGGGCAGCCGGCGTGTTGTCGAACGCGTGGTCGCATGGCTGGGGTGTGGACAAGATCCAGTCGGCGCGGACGAACGCGATCCCGTCGTTCGACGTTGCCTGCGAGGACTACTCGCTTCTCGCACGACTCGCTGACAATGGGCAGCACCCGCGAGTGCATGCGACGGCGGATGCGAAGCTCGCGCCGCGTGAGTCGCCCGTGTTCAACACGATCGCGCGCATCGAGGGGAGCGAGAAGCCGAACGAGTTCGTGGTGCTCTCGGCGCATCTCGATTCATGGGATTCCGGGAGCGGCGCCACGGACAACGGCACCGGCACGATCACGATGCTCGAAGCGATGCGCATCCTGAAGTCGGTGTACCCGCATCCGAAGCGCACGATCCTCGTCGGCCACTGGAGTGGTGAAGAGGTGGGGGAGATCGGCTCCGGTGCGTTCGCGGCGGATCATCCGGAGGTTCTCGCCGGGCTGCAGGCGCTGTTCAATCAGGACAACGGCACGGGCCAGATCGATACGGTGCAGACGAATGGCTTCGTCGACGCGGCGCCGGCGCTGGCGCGCTGGATGTCCCGCATGCCGGCCGACCTCACGCGCAACATCGTGCTGATGATGCCGGGCGTGGCGCACAACGAGAGCACCGACAGCGACGTGTTCGATTGTCAGAACGCGCCCGCCTTCTTCCTGACGTCGTCCGACTGGTCGTACGGCGACTACACCTGGCACACGAACCGGGACACTTACGACAAGATCAACTTCGACAACGTGAAGCGGAACGCGACGCTCGTCGCGATGTTCGCGTATCAGGCGTCGGAGGATCCGTCGAAGGTGGGGCGCACCCGACGCGTGCCGCCGACCGACCCGCGCACCGGTCAGCCGATGCGTGTGCCCGTCTGCCGCGTAGCGCCGCGTAGCTGGGCTGCCTCGCAGACGCGCTGAGCGATCGCGTCTGACTCCAGTAGTCAGGGCGGTGCGGCGCGAGGAAGTGAGAGCGTGAACGTCGAGCCCTGACCTGGCCGGCTCTCGACCGTGAGCTCGCCGCCCATCCCGTGTGCGAGCTCGCGGCTGATCGCGAGACCGAGCCCCGTGCCTTCCATCGGCCGGTTGAGCCGTCGATCGACCTGCACGAAGGGCTCGAAGATGTTCTCGAGCTGATCGGCGGCGATCCCGACCCCGCTGTCCTCGACGCGCAGCAGCACGGTGTGCGCGTCGCTCAGACACTCGATCGCGATCGC
>DASVNI010000041.1:0-12267 GCA_036383935.1 Gemmatimonadaceae bacterium
GTTCATCGATCTGTGGAAGGACGCGGATCCGGAGCTGCAGCCGAAGGTGACGGACGCGAAGCAGCGAGTGGCGGCGCTGACGAAGGGACCGGATTCGGCGAAGCCGTAGTTGCGGGAAGGAGGGGAGGCGGGGATGCGGGAATGCGGGGATGCGAAAGGGCCTCGGGAAGCTTCTCGCTCCCGAGGCCGTTTCGCGTTTCTCACCAACTCAGGTGCAGATCCCTCGACTCGCTGCGCTCGCTCGGGATGACAGCGCTCCTGCGCTCGCTCGGGATGACAGTCCTGCGCTCGCTCGGGATGACAGCACTCACCCTGCCAGCGCCGGCTCCTCTTCGGCGGCTTCCGGCGATGCCGGCACGTCCCACTCGTTGCCGCACTTCAGGCACTTCCGGAAATCGCCGCGCGCCTTGGTGAACTTCATCTCGGCGCCGACGTAGCCGCACTCGGGACAGGTCTCCGCCACCGGCTTGTTCCAGGCGACGAAGTCGCAGTCCTCGTTGGAACAGGCGTAGAACGCGGTCCCACGCTTCTTCGAGCGACGCTCGACCAGCTCGCCGCCGTCCTTGGGGCAGAAGACGCCCGTGGGCATGGAGCGCGTGCCGCGGCACTTGGGGAAGGTGCTGCAGCCGAGGAACTCGCCGCTGCGCCCCTGACGAACGACCATCGGTGCGCCGCAGAGATGACAGGGGATGTCCGTCATCTTCGGCTTCGCCTTCTCCCCCTTGAGCGGGCGCGTGTACTTGCAGGCCTTCGGATGGTTCTCGCAGGCGAGGAAGGGCCCGAAGAATCCGCCGCGCGGCTCGAGCTTGCCTCCACAGTCAGGGCAGCGCTCCTTGGCGATCGCCGAGAGGTCGTGCGCCTCGGCGATGAGCGCGCCGAACTGCACGTTCTTGAGCGACTTGTCGAACGGTCCCCAGAAATCCTTCAGGACCGCGCGCCAGCCGAGCTCCCCTTCTTCGACCTTGTCCAGCTCCATCTCCATCCCGGAGGTGAAGTCGACGTTGAAGATCTCGGGGAACTGCTTGACCATCACCTTCTCCACCGTCTCACCGAGCTCGGTGGGGAAGAAACGGCGCTGCTCGAGGTTCACGTAGCGACGGTCGGCGAGCACACTGATGATGCTGGCGTACGTCGACGGCCGGCCGATGCCGAGCCGCTCGAGCTCCTTCACGAGGCTCGCCTCGGAGAAGCGCGGCGGCGGCTCCGTGAAGTGCTGCGATGGGGTGATCGAGACGCAGGGGACGTTCTCTCCCATCTCGACGACGGGAAGCGCCTGCTCGTCCTCGAGCGCCTTGGAGTCGCCCTCTTCACGCGCCTCGCGGTACAGTGCGAGGAAGCCGGGGAACTTGATGATGCTGCCGGTGGACCGGAACAGATAGCTGCGCCGGCCGATCTGCGGCTGTTCCTTCGCCGGGATGTCGAAGTCCACCGTCGTCGTATCGAAGACGGCGGGCGCCATCTGCGACGCCATGAAGCGCTGCCAGATGAGCTGATAGAGCTTGAACTGATCGGGCGAGAGGTGCTTCCGGATGTCGTCGGGCCGGCGCGTCGGATCGGTGGGACGCACGCTCTCGTGCGCGTCCTGTGTCTTCTGCGCCTTGGCGCCGCCGTAGAGCTGCAGGCCGTTCGCGAGATACTCCTTGCCGAACAGCACGCGCAGATACTCCTGCGCCTGCGTCGCCGCGCTCTCCGCCACACGCGTGGAGTCGGTACGCATGTACGTGATGAGTCCCTGCTGCCCATCCGCGCCGATGTCGATGCCTTCGTAGAGATCCTGCGCGATGCGCATCGTACGCTTGGATCCGAACGAGAGCTTCTTCGCCGCTTCCTGCTGGAGCGTGGAGGTCGTGAAGGGCGCCGAGGGATTCTTGCGGCGCTCGCGACGCTTGACCTCTGTGACGCCGAAAGTCTTGCGACCCTGGAGATCGCTCAGGACTCGGTCAGCCTCTCCCTTATTGGCAATCTCTGCTTTCTTGCCGTCGATCTGATGGAGCTTGGCGGTGAACCGCTGCCCCGCCTTCTCGAGCAGCGCCTCGACAGTCCAGTACTCGACCGGCTTGAACGCGCGAATCTCCCGCTCACGCTCGACGATCAGCCGCAGCGCGACGGTCTGCACGCGCCCCGCCGAGATCCCCTTCTTGACGGTCTTCCAGAGGACCGGGCTGGCCTTGTAGCCAACCAACCGATCCAGAACCCGCCGAGCTTGTTGGGCCTCAACCTTCTTGTCGTCGATGTCTCCCGCCTGCTGGATCGCGTTCTGGACCGCGTCCCGGGTGATCTCGTGGAAGAGAACGCGGCGCACGGGCACCGAGGAGGCGCCGCGCTTGGGCCGGATCTGCTCCGCCACGTGATAGGCGATCGCCTCCCCTTCGCGATCGGGGTCGGTGGCGATGAAGACTTCGCGTGAATCCTTGGCGGCGCTCTTGAGCTCCGCGATGGTCTTTTCCTTCCCGGGGATCGGCACGAGCTCGGGCTCGAAGCCCTTGTCGATGTCGATCCCGAGCTTCTTCTCGGGAAGGTCCATGATGTGGCCGACGGTGGCGCGCACCCGGTAGCCGCGGCCGAGGTACTTGCCGATCGTCTTGGCCTTGGCGGGGGACTCGACGATCACGAGCGAGGTGGTGCCGGCCGCGGGCGGCGGGCCTTCGTCCTCCTCGGGCGCGGCGCGGCGACCGCGTGCCGCCGTCTTCCTGGCGGACTTCGCAGTAGCCCTCCCCGTCGTCTTGGCCGCGCCGGCGGTCTTCTTCGCCGACGGGGCGCGCTTCGTTCCCGACTTTCTGGCTGCCATTGGTCTCAGTGTACGGTCTGGGAATCCGCGGAGGCGCCCGGGTCGTCGTAGCCGGCGCCTTCCATCATCGAGCGCAGGTCGTCAAGCGCGATGCGTCCGTCGAACTGGAGCATTGCCCGCTCGATCACCTGCTCGAGCTCCGCGGGGTCGAGCGCTCCGGCGCCGGATAGCGCGAGCAGATGCCCCCAGGCTTCGGGGGCGAAGCGCCCACGCTCATGTGGTCCGAGAACGCGAATGGTCATGATTCCTCTTGGGCCGACGCAGGGTAGGACATTATCGCGTAACGGCCGGCATCTCTGTGATTCCTACGACACCGTTCTCGAGCGCGAGGTCCGTCCCCGTGCCCCGATCCGGCGCGCGGTCCGGCGCCACCATTGGGTATGGGGCGGCACCGGGCGGCGATCATCGCTCTAAGGTAGTGTGGAAGTCAACCGCCCTTTAGTCCAGCGACCGGACACTACGGCTATAACGCTGCCACGATCCGACGCACGACCTCCGAAACCGCCACACGCTCCACGTCTACAACGTAGTCGGCGGACTCGTAAGCGGTTCGCCGCTCCTTCAGCAGGCGCTCGAGCTCGCCAACGGGGTCCGGCCGCCCGAGCAGGGGACGCATCGCCACCGAGCGGCCCATCCGCGCCATGGCGGTACGGGGGCGAACCCGGAGGTAGATCATCCTGGCCGGCGGCCGGATGAGGTTCACCGTGTCGGGGCGCCCGACCCATCCCCCGCCGGGAGCCAACACCATCCCGCCGTGCTCCCGCAGCTCCTCGGTGAGCGCGTGCTCGAGCATGCGGAAGGTCGGCTCCCCCTTCTGGGCGAAGATCTCGGAGATGGTCATCCCCTCTCGGCGCGCGATCTCGGTGTCGAAATCGAGGAAGCTCCGGTCCAGCTCCTTTGCAAGCGCGGAGCCGACCGTGCTCTTCCCCGCCCCGGGCAAGCCGACGAGGATGAGGTGAGGAACCGAAGGGTCAGCCGCCGAGCCGGGCTGCGATGTGCGAAAGGTAGCCATCGAGGTTCCGTTGGATTTCGGGGAGGGAATCTCCTCCGAACTTCTCCAGCATGGCATCCGCGAGCACGAGAGCGAGCATCGCCTCGGCGATGACGCCCATCGCGGGCACGGCGGTGACGTCGCTGCGCTCGGCGGTCGCCGCCGCCGCTTCGCCGGTGGCAACGTCGACCGTACCTAATGGACGCATGAGGGTGCTGATTGGCTTCATCGCGACGCGGACGACGAGCGGCTCTCCCGTCGTCATGCCGCCCTCGAGGCCGCCCGCGTTGTTGGTGGCTCGGCGCACGTTGCCGGCACGTGTGCGGCCCTTCGCCGGCGAGATCTCGTCATGCACCTCCGAGCCGTGGAGGCGCGCGGCCTGGAAGCCCATGCCGATCTCGACCCCCTTCACGGCGGGGATGGACATGATCGCCGCGCCGATGCGGCCGTCGAGCTTGCGGTCCCACGAGACGTGGGAGCCGAGTCCGACGGGGAGCCCGTCCACGACCACCTCGCAGATGCCACCGAGGGTGTTCCCTGCCTTCTTGGCTGCGTCGATGCGCTCGATCATCTGCGCCTCGGCGTTCGCGTCGAGCGTGCGGAGCTGGGACGCGTCCGAGACTTCGTTGAGATTCTCGGGCATCGGGTCGGGGCGCACGGCGTCCACGCCGCCGAGGTGCACGAGGTGGCTGCCGATGGAGACGCCGAGCTCCTCGAGCAGGCGGCGAGCGATGGCGCCGGCCGCGACGCGTGCCGTCGTCTCGCGCGCCGATGCGCGCTCGAGGATGTCGCGGGCGTCCTCGCGATCGTACTTGAGAATGCCGGTGAGGTCGGCATGCCCTGGCCGCACGCGCGTGACGGCGCGGCGGCGCAAGGTGCCCTCCGCATCGCCCTCACGTGGCGCGGGGTCCATGATCGCCTGCCAGTTCGCCCAGTCGCGATTGCGGATGAGCATCGCGATGGGACCACCGAGCGTCTCGCCGGCGCGCACACCGGAGAGGATCTCCGCCGTGTCGCGCTCGATCTGCATGCGGCGCCCGCGACCATACCCCTGCTGCCGGCGCGCGAGGTCAGCATCGATGTGCGACGCGAGGAGAGGAAGGCCAGCGGGCAACCCCTCGAGAATACTGACGAGGGCCTGGCCGTGCGATTCGCCTGCGGTGGTGAAACGGAGCATGACGGGGAGAGGCGGGACCGAGGGAAAGACGCGAGCCCGGCAACGCGCCGGGCTCGCTTCAATGCAACCTATCACCCCATCACGATCGCGTCAGGGTCCGGGGAGGATGTCCCCCGCCGTGACGTCGATGACGACGAGTCCGGCACTCGAGATACCGAAGAGCTTCAGCACCACCGACGGATCGTCACCCGCGAACGGGAGCGAGGCGCGGAGAGGTCCATAGAGGTTGTACTTCGTCGCGAGGGAGCCGCGCTGGTAGTCGTAGTAGGCGATATCGATCATCTCGATCGAACCATTCGCCGAGGCAACGAAGGCGAGGCGATTCTGCTGCGCGGTACCCACACCATCAGCGTTCGGATGGAAGGTGATGCCCGCCCCCTGGTTGAAGGTGCTCTTGCTTCCCTGCAGACGAAGGTTGAAGGGCTGCTCAACGGTTGCGAAGTACGATTCGGCGCCGTGGATGCCGACCGTCTTACCGGACTTGTCCAGCGCGATGCCATAGACCCGGTTGGCTGCGTTCTTGATCAGGTCCAGGATGTTGATGGACGGCGAGGCGAAGCTGTACTTGCCGGCCACGGAGCCATCGTCCTGCAGCATCAGCGCGCGTCCGTAGTTACCGCCCGTGTTTCCCTCACCGAAGGCGATCCACTTCCCGTCGCCGCTAGCCGAGGCGAAGGTCGTGTCGGTCAATCCGATCGAATTCTCGTCGAGGTTGGGGCCAGCCTCGATGTCGGTCTGCGGCACGGTCGCCTTGAGCGTGTTGATCGCGTCGAGGATGCCGGCCGTCGAGGTGACGCAGGTTGGAGCCGCGGTGGTTCCCGTCGGGTGATCGCAGAGCGTCAGCGCATCGTTGGCCGCGCTCGTGGCTGAAGCGGGAGTGACGGTCGCCGCATCGATGTTCGCCACGAGGAACGAGCTCGGGTCGGCGCCGGTGGTCGCGAATGCGAGGATGAAACGCTCATCCGGCGCGGGTGCCGCGGGATCCATGTAGCGCACGGTACCCAGGGGGGCGGCACTCGTGGGCTTGGTGGAGAAGTAGAGGCGTCCCGAGATGCTCTGCTGGACGTACTGCGGGCGATCCGAGTAGCTGATCGGTGCCGACACCGTGATGCGGATCTTGCCCGTCCCGTCGCGTATCTCCGTGAGCTTGTACATGAAGGAGACGCGGGTGAGCAGTCGGTTGTTCAGGTCTTCCTTCATCCCCGACGCCGACGGGGCGCCGATGTACACGCGGCTGAGGTTCGTGCCGCCGGAGTTCGCGACGTAGAGCGTGTCACCGGAGGCCGCCGTGCGCGACATGGTCATGCCCCACGGCTGCGAGCCGACAACCACGCCGGTCGCATCAAAGCTCTGCGTCCCCTTCTGCCAGACTTCGAGACGCCCGTAGTTGATGTTGGAGAGGAAGACGTTCCCGCGCGCCTGGTCGACCACGAGATCGGCGATGCTGCCGTTGCGGTTCACCGGGAGCGAGTAGGTGCGACCATACACGACGAGCGCGGTATCCGTGGCGGGCACGAGGCCGGTCAGGGCAACACCCGTGGCGCGCACAGAGTAGCCGAGGCGACCGCCACCGTCGTACGCGAAGCTACGGATGCGAACCTTCTTCCCCTGCACGGTCGGCGAGAAGTTCAGGGGCAGCGCGTACGGCAGCGGGGTGGAGTTGTTGACGGCGATGCTGTCGCGCCGGATCACCGCGCCGGTCGAGTCCACTGCCTCGAAACCGACCTGCACGATGGTGCTGCCCGACGCGGTGACGAACAGGGTGTCCTTCGTCTCGATGCGCGCGCCGATAGACTGCAGCACCAGCGGTGCCGGCGGCGTGCCGGCACGGACGGCGACGACCGCCGGATTCGACGAACCGTCCTGGCCGTTCACGTCCTGCGAGATCGGCGTGATCGTGATGACGCCCTTGAGCGGTGCGTTGGCCGGCACCGTGATGTTGGCCTGCACCGTCGTCGACTTCAGCGCCGACGCGTAGTTCACGACGACTGTCGTGTCGATCGGAGTGGGCCAGCCCGGCGCGCTCTGCACGCGGAAGCCGAGCTTCGACACGCCGAGGATGCTGGCGCCCTTGACCGCCACGGCGAGGTTGGCGCCATTGGTGGCGCTGTCGCCGAGCAGGGGGCTGAGGAAGGTGACGGTTGGGCCGTTCACCATCTTCACCTTCACGCGGACGGTGTCGACGTTGTTCGCGAGATCGGTGACGACGCCTGAGACGACGAGCGTGTCGGTGACGGTGTCGACCGGCGCCTGCACGCGGATGTACCGCTGGATGAGCGTGTCGCGGAGGCCGGCGCGGAAGGTCGTGGTGGGCGCTGAGACCTGCGGGTAACGGATGATCTGCTGGTCGATACCCGCCGACGGCGTGCGCGTGCTGATACCGATGAACGATACCTTCTGCAGCGCGATGTTGTCCGTGAGGTGCGCGGTGACGAGGAGCGAGTCACCCACGTTCAGCTTCGCGCCCGGGATCGGCCCGAGGAAAGTGAGCACGGGGAGCGCGCCGTCGACGATGTTGAAGCTCGCCCCAGGCTTGCCCGCCTTCGTGTACACGCCCGAGCGATCGAGGGCGAAGGGGACGATGGCGTAGTTGCCCGTGAGCAGGGTATCCGGGATGATCCAGTTGTACACCGGCGTCTGGAAGACGCCGACGCGGACGCCCGCGGCCACCACGGTGCTCTCCGCGCGCACCAGCACGCTGTCCGTGGTGCGGACGCGGAACAGACGATAGCCGGCGTAGGCGATCCCCGAGCTGTCGTTCGCCGTGATGCGGACGTCGAGGGTGTCGCCGCCCTGCACTGGACGGAGCGCCTTCGAGGTCGAGACGATGAGCGACGGTCCCGAGGTGTCGGCGATCGTGATGACGAGCGAGTCCGTCTTCTCGTTGGTGGCGCCGTCAGCGGCGGTGGCGCGGATGACGATCTGGTCACCCTTCGCGGCCGCGGTCAGGGGGACCTGCACGACGCGCGTGACGCTCTTCTGGGTCGGCTTGATGGTGGCGGTATCGACGCCGATGACCTGCGCACCATTGCTGACCCGGGTGAACACGTAACCAACGCCGAAGTTGTCGGTGCTGGTCACGGTCACCGCGAGATTAGCGCCGATGTCCACGACATTGTTGTTCCCGCTGTTCAGCGAGAACGCGATGTTCGGACGGTCCACGTCGTCGGTCGCATTACCGGCTGACGCAGTGGGCATACGCGAGTCGCAACTCCAGGTGACTGCGACCGCGGTGGCGAGCGCGGAGAGCCGCGCGACGTGTCGGATCAGATTCATAGGAAGGTCCGGCCGGTCCTAGCGGCGTCCACCGTCAGAGGGCTGCTCGCCTTCGTCGATGATGTGCGGCGTGAGCAGGATGAGCAGATCGCGGCGCTGTTCCTGACGCGTGGTGAAGCCGAAGAGACGGCCGATCAGCGGCAGGTCGACGAGGATCGGGATACCAGACTTGGAGACGCGAACGCTCGTCTGGGTGAGTCCCGCGATCACGACCGTCTCGCCATCGCCGACGAGGAGCTCGGTCTTGTTGCTGTTGTTGTCGATCAGCGTGCCGTTGTTCGTGAAGTTCACGTCGGAGTTCACGGTCTCGACGCGCATCATGATCTGGCCGTTGTTCGTGACGCTCGGCGTGACGCGCAACGTGACACCGGTCTGGATGCGCTCGACCGCGATCGGCGCGTTGATGGACGTTCCCGCGCCGCCGCTCGAGATGAGCGGGACGAAGGGGACCTGGACACCGGAGACCAGCTCCGCCGTCTTGTTGTTGACCGTCGTCACGCTCGGCTCGGACTGGATGTCGAGCAGCGAGACTTCCTGGAGGGCGTCGAGGAAGGCCGAGAAGTCGTAGCCGCCGAGCGCCGTCGAGTAGATCAGCTTGAGCGCGGAGCCGGGGATGGTGCTCGCGGCGTTCGCGATGGCCGAGACGGTATTGCCACCCAGGTTCACCGTCGGTGGATCGGACGGGGTCATCGCCTTGCCGCTGACCGGGTCGACGCGCTGGACGACGGTGTTGAAGAACTGGTTCGGGCTGCCGAGATCGTACTTGACCCCGAGCGCGTCGAGATCCGTGCGGTTCACGAGGACGATCTTCGCCTTGATGTTGACCTGCGGCTGGCGAAGATCGAGCGACTCGGCGAAGGCGACGAGATCACCGAGGAGGCTGACCGGCGCCGTGATGCTGACCGCGTTCGTGACCTCGTCGGCGGTGATGCTGCCACGGCCGTGGCACTGGCCGTCGCCGGACAGACCACCCGAGGGGCTCGTCGGGCCGGGGTTCACCCCGCCCGCCATCGTCGGCTGCGCCGGCGGCGCGCCAGCGACGGGGGGCTGGCCAGGAGCAGCGCCCGAATACGCGGCGCCGCGCTCGGCCGGAATGCACTGGAGCAGGCGCGTACGGAGCTGATCGCCGACGGGCGTGGCGCGCTGATAGTTCAGGCGCACGACGCGCGTCTGCAGCGGCTCGGTCTGCGCGCGCATGGCGATGCGATCCTGCGTGTCCACGATGAGGATGCCGTTCGCGTCCTCGGTGGCGGCGAGGCCCTGCGAGGAGAGGATCGCCTGCAGCGCAACGTCCCACGGCTGGTCCTTGATCTCCGCGTCCACGCGAACCGGGGGGATCGCGGAGCTCGGGATGATCGTGCGCCCCGAGAAGGCGGCGAAGGCGGCGAGAACGTCGCGGATGTCGGCCTGCTGATAGGTGACGGTGATGCGGGGCTGCTGCGGGCGCTGCTGCGCCTGCTGCATCACGCGCATCGAGCGATCGTCGCGGCGGGACCGCGTCGCGACGCGCTCGACGGGACGCTCGGCGGCGGGCGCATCGGCGACGGACGGCTCGGCGGCCGGTTCGTTGTTCGATGCGACCTGCTCCGCGCTCGGCGCACCCGCCGGCGCCTTGCTCGGCGCAGCGGCCGGCTGCTTGCTCGGCACGGCGGCCGGCGCAGCGCGGTCGGCAACGGCCGGCTCGGCGCGCTGATTGCCGACGTGCCAGCCGGCGAACTTCGCGGCGGGATCCGTCGTGACGCTGATGCGCACCTCGCCATCCTGCTTGCTCACCTCGTAGCTGCGCGGCGAGTCCAGATAGATGACGACGCGGACCGTGTTCTTCCGGTACTGCGAGAAGCGCACGTCGGTGATGCCGCCGCGCGCGACGTGATCGTATCCGCGCGCGCCGAATCCGAGCGAGGCGCCGGAGACGTCGAGCACGATGCGATCGGGCGCGCGCAGCGTGAAGTCGGAGACCTCGACGCCACCTGCGACGCCGATCACGAGCTCGGCGCGGCCAGACGCCGGCACCACGCTGAGGGACGTAACCGCCCCGTCAGCGGGGAAGGCTGCAACCGGTTCGGCGATGGGGCCGAGCGCGAGCGTTGCAGCGACGATGACGGCCAGCACTGGCTTCATCAGTTCCTCACCTTGAGTGTATCGGTCCAGACCAGCGAATCCATTCGACTGAGTCCGAACTCTTCGATCGTGAACAAGACGGCGCGTTGACGGATCTGCGTGACACGCATGCGGCCCAGCTGCTGCCCATTCAGGACGCGGTACTGCGCATTCGTCTGGAGGTCGCGCATGACGGCGACGGTGCGACGTCCAGACGGTTCGTACAGGATTCCGACGAGCTTCAGATCCTGGAGAAGCGGGCGGAGATCGTCGGTGAGGATCAGCGAGTAGAACGGATCGCGTCGGCCGATACCGCCGTAGCGGTAGACTTCACGCGTGACCGAGTTCGCGGCCGGGTTGCCGTCGAGCGACCGCGCGACCTGCAGCGCGGGCGCGGGGAGCGCACCACTCGGCACGCTTCCGGGTCCGGAGATCGGCGCGGGCTGCGCAGCGGGAACCTCCTGCCCCGTCTGCGCGGCGAGCTGCGCGTTCTCCGCGGCTACCGCCTTCTGCGCGGCGCGCTTCGGCGCGTTGATGTCGATGCCCTGCGCCGTGATCGGTGCGCCAGGCGTCGACGTCGCCGGAGCGGCGGCCGCCGGGGCCGGCGTCGCCGGCTCGGGCTTCGGCTTCGCGACGCGCGGATGGTGCACCACGGGCGCGGGTTCCGGCTCCTTCGCCTCGGCGCCGGGATACGGCTTCCCGGTGACGAAGTAGTAGCCGGCACCGGTGATCACCAGCACACCACCGATCCCGTAGTTGATGAGCTGCCGCCGAATCGTGCGGCGGGCGTAGTTGGTCCCGTACTGCTTGAGGGCGGCGATCATCGTTCACCTGGCTTCGGAGGCTCCGGCTGCAACCGGCCGGAGGGGGCCGGCTTGGCGGTCGGCGCGGTGCGGGCGACGTACGTCTGGATCTCGAACCGAGCATCGAGCGCCTGCTGCCGTGGCGCCTTGACCTTGCGCGGATCGATCGGCGACGGAACGAGCGACACGTTGATCGGCGCGACGATGCGCTGCAGCGTGCCGACGTTCGTGAGGAAATCGCCGATCTCCTGGTAGGTCCCCTTCACGCTCATGCGGTACTTGTAGGCGTCGTACTGATCGCCGTTCATCTGCGGCAGCGGCTGCACGTCGGAGATGTCGATCCCGACGCGGCGGGCCGCCGTCGATACCTGCTCGAGCAGCACCGGCACTTCGTTCGCGGTCGGCACGAGCTCGCGCATCACGTCGAGATCCTGCGCGTACTGCTCCGTCTCGGCACGCAGCTGCGCCGTCTTGCCCTGCGCGAGCTCCGACTTGGCCGTCTGATTGATCGTCCGCAGCGCTTCGACGTGCGTCTCCACGCCGTCGAGCTCCGTGTTGGCCGGCGACCAGATCATGTACCAGTACGCGAAGGCCAGACCGAGCATGGCGACGCAGATGAGCATCATCTTCTGGTCGCGCTGGGAGGTAGGTAGGAGTGCCATGGGGTTACCTCACCGAGACCGCGAGGGGCACGCGCTGCACGTCTGCGGCACCAGGCCGCGTGTAACGCATGTCGAGCTGGAACTGGGTGACTTCCTTCCCGTTGTCCATGCCGCGCTGGGAGCTGATGAGCTGCACGTTCTCGAGGAAGGGAGACACCTCGAGCTGCCGCATGAAGCGCGTGAGCGCCTGGATGTCGACGGTGTTACCGACGAGCTTCACCTTCACCGTGTCCTTCACGATCTCCGTCGCGACCTTGTGCTTGCGACCGGATCCTTCGTTCGAGACGGGCATGACGGTGCGGACCGGCGCCGTGGCCTGGCCGGCGCCCGTGAAGCCGAGCGTCACGACCCACGTGTACGGCGGCAACGCGTTGCTCACCTCGTCCATCACGTGCGGCCAGATGTAGCGGTCGTCGTCGATGGCGCGGATCATGTTCAGCGCGCGGAGCACGGTATCGCGCTTCGCCTCG
>DASVNI010000042.1:0-11500 GCA_036383935.1 Gemmatimonadaceae bacterium
TTGTCACAGCGTGTGCTGTGGTCGCTCCGTCGGGAGCGCTCACGGTGGCCGCGCTGTGCTCAAGATCCCATGTCCATGTTGACCGGATACTGACCACTTCGTGCGTGCACCGCGGGCCCGCTCTCAGAGACGAGAGCGGGCCCGCTTTGTTTTTCTGCTCTTCGTCGACGCCAATTTCTCGAGGAACCACAGCAATGTCCGTTTCATTCCGTTTCATCACCCTCGCACTCGTACTCGGCGCGAGCGTCGTGTTCAGTCGTGCCGCGCGCGCGCAGACGACGGCGGCACAGGAGCCGGCAGGCGAGGCGCAGCGCACGACGAGCGCACCGTCGACGACGAACGCGTCGTCGTCCAATGGCGTGACGCAGCAGGCGGCGGCGAGCGACGCCGCGGCCGCGGCGCGGATCCAGGCGCTCGAGGATCGGATCGCCACGCTGGAGAAGGCGGAGGCAAAGGCGCGAGCGACCGCCGCCGCCGCACCGACCGTGACGGCGACGCGTGAAGGACTCAACGTTCGCTCGGCCGACAACGCGTTCAGCTTCCGGTTGCGCGGCTACGTGCAATCGGACGCGCGGTTCTTCGGCGCGGCGGGGCCGGTCGCGCCAGGATCGAGCACGTTCCTGCTACGGCGCGTGCGGCCGATCTTCGAAGCGACGGCGTACAAGTACTTCGGTCTGCGGCTGATGCCGGACTTCGGCAACGGACAGACGGTGCTGTACGACGCGTACGTCGAGGCGAAGCCGACCGCGGCGCTCAATCTGCGCGTCGGCAAGTTCAAGCCGCCGATCGGGCTGGAGCGGCTGCAGTCGGCGACGGACGTACGGTTCGTGGAGCGTGGGCTCCCGACGAGCCTCGTGCCGAACCGCGACGTCGGTGTGCAGCTGTTCGGTGATCTCCTGCGATCGAGCGTGCAGTACCAGGTCGGTGCGTTCGACGGCGCGCCCGACGCGGCGATCAGCGACGGCGACGTGTCGACGGGGAAGGATGTCGTAGGTCGCGTGTTCCTGCGCCCATTCGCGACGATTGCGTCGGCGCCCGATCTCGGCGTCGGCGTGGCGGGGAGCAGCGGCACGGAGCAGGGCACGCTCACCGCATCAGCGCTGCCGAGCTACAAGACGACCGGCCAGCTCGCGCTGTTCCGCTACCGCACGGACGGCACCGCCGCGAACACGGTGATCGCGCAGGGACGGCGCACGCGCGTGTCGCCCCAGGGCTACCTGTACGCGGGCCCGGTGGGAATTCTCGCCGAATACGTGCAGTCGACGCAGCACGTGAAGCGCGCGACGTCGGTGGATGCACTGACGACGCAGGCGTGGCAGGTCTCGGGGGGCTGGGTGCTGACGGGCGAGCGCGAGTCGTACACGGGGATCACGCCGGACCATCCGCTCGATGGTGGAAGCACGAGCGGGTTTGGCGCGCTGGAGCTCGTGGCGCGCTACGGCGTGTTGACGACGGATCCGGATGCGTTCCCGACCTACGCCGATCCGGCGACACAGCCGCGGCAAGCGCGCGCCGCGGGGATCGGGCTCAACTGGCGGCTGACGCGCGGGATCGTGTTCGAGACGAACTACGAGCGCACGCGGCTCTACGGCCCGACGGCGGCGACGGTGCGGTCGACGGAGCATGCGGTGCTGACGCGATTGCAGGTCGGCTTTTGAGCGGGGATGAGGGGATGCGGGGATGGGGGGATGCGGAACGGCCGAGTGAACGGCGGCCGTTCGAACGACGGAACGCGGATCTGAAACGGCGATGTCGCGGAAACGGCAGGATCAACTGCTGAATGGACGCGGTGAGGTGAGAACTCCCTCGCCACGAGCCAACCGCTAACGACAACCGACAACGCCGCGATCGAAACGCGGCCTACATACAGGACTCGATTCATGACGACGCTGAAGACGATCACTCGAATTGCACTGGCGCTCACGCTCGTTGCGCCGATCGGCGGCACGGCCGCGGCGCAGGAGAAGGTGACGCTGCTCAACGTGTCGTACGACCCGACGCGCGAGCTGTACAAGGACATCAACGCGGCGTTCGCGCGGGAGTGGAAGCGGCGCACGGGGCAGGAGGTGGAGATCAAGCAGTCGCACGGCGGCTCGGGGGCGCAGGCGCGGGCGGTGATCGACGGGCTGGAGGCGGACGTCGTGACGCTCGGCCTGGCGTACGACATCGACGAGATCGCACAGCGTGGCAAGACGCTGCCGGCCGACTGGCAGAAGAAGCTGCCGCACAACAGCACGCCGTTCGCGTCGACGATCGCGTTCGTCGTCCGGAAGGGGAACCCGAAGCACATCAGGGACTGGAGCGATCTGGTGCGGGAGGACGTGCAGGTGATCACGGCGAACCCGAAGACATCGGGCGGGGCGCGGTGGAACTACCTGGCGGCGTGGGGCTACGCGCTGAAGCAGAACAAGGGGAGCGAAGCGTCGGCGCGCGATTTCATCTCGCGGCTCTACAAGAACGTGCCGGTGCTCGACGCGGGGGCGCGCGGCTCGACGACGACGTTCGCCGAGCGTGGCATCGGCGACGTGCTGATCGCGTGGGAGAACGAAGCGCTGCTGGCGACGAAGCAGCTCGGTCCCGACAAGTTCGACATCGTCATCCCGTCGGTGAGCATCCTGGCCGAGCCACCGGTGGCGGTGAATGAGACGGTGGCGGCGAAGCACGGCACGACGAAGGTGGCGCGCGCGTACCTCGAGTACCTGTACACGGACTCGGCGCAGGCGATCGGCGCGAGACACTACTTCAGGCCAACCGGTCCGCGCTCGCTGGCGAAGTTCGGTGGCAACTTCCCGAAGGTGCCGCAGTTCACCGTCGATCAGCTGTTCGGCGGGTGGGCGAAGGCGCAGAAGACGCACTTCGCCGACGGCGGCGTGTTCGACCAGGTCTACTCGGTGTCGCAGAAGTGACGGCACCGAGCGTCGTGAGCGCCCCGCGCGTGCGATCCACGCGCGGGGGAGCAGGAGCGGCGCGGTCCGTGTTGCCCGGGGTGCGACTCACCCTGGGCTTCACGGTCGCGTACCTCACCGTGCTCGTCATCGTGCCGCTGTCGACGCTGTTCGTGCGGACGGCGCGGCTGGGGTGGGGCGGGTTCTGGGATGCGGCGACGGGACCGCGCGCGCTGGCGGCGTACAAGCTGAGCGTGGGCACGTCGGTCGTCGCGGCGCTGGTGAACGGCGTGTTCGGGCTGCTGGTCGCATGGGTGCTCACGCGCTACCGGTTCACGGGGCGCGCGATCGCGGACGCGCTGGTGGACCTGCCGTTCGCGCTGCCGACGGCGGTGGCTGGCGTGGCGCTGACGACGCTCTACGCACAGAACGGATTGGTCGGCGGGCTGTTCGCGCCGCACGGGATCAAGATCGCGTTCACCCCGCTTGGCATCGCGGTGGCGCTGACGTTCATCGGACTGCCGTTCGTCGTGCGGAGCGTGCAGCCCGTGCTCGAGATGCTGCCGAAGGAGATCGAGGAGGCGGCAGCGACCCTCGGCGCCGATCGCTGGCAGACGTTCCGGCGCGTGATCCTGCCGGCGTTGGCGCCGGCGCTCGTGGCGGGGATGTCACTCTCGTTCGCGCGCGCGATCGGGGAGTACGGCTCGGTGGTGTTCATCTCCGGCAACATGCCGGGACGAACGGAGATCGCGCCGCTCCTGATCATGAGCAAGCTGGAGCAGTACGACTATGGCGGCGCGACGGCGATCGCGGTGGTGATGCTGCTGACGTCGGCGGTGATCCTCGTGGGCGCGGGACTCATTCAACGTCGCGCCGCGCGGCGCGCTGCCTGAGGAAGACAGCATGGCAACGACCATCGTTCCTGGCGCGCGACAGCACGGGCTACCGCCCGGACCGCGCGCACGAGCTCGGACCGCGGCACCGACGAACGAGAGCGCGCTCGCACGTCGCGTGCTGATCGGCGCGGCGCTCGCCTACCTGTTCGTGTTTCTCGGCTTGCCGCTGTTCGTGGTGTTCCAGGAAGCGTTCCGGAAGGGATTCGCGGCGTATCTCGCGGCGCTCCGTGAGCCGGAGCTGCTGCATGCCTTGCGACTGACGCTTCTGGTGGCGGGGATCGCGGTGCCGCTGAACGTGATGTTCGGCATCGCGGCGGCGTGGGCGATCACGAAGGGGCGCGTGCGCGGACGGACGCTGCTCATCGCGCTCGCCGACCTGCCACTCGCGGTGTCGCCGGTGATCGCGGGGCTGACGTTCATGCTGCTGTTCGGGATGCAGGGGTGGTTCGGTCCGTGGCTCAGGGCGCACGACATCCGCATCGCGTTCACGGTCACCGCCGTGGTGCTGGCGACGATCTTCGTGACGCTGCCCTTCGTCGCGCGCGAGCTGATCCCGCTGATGGAAGAGCAGGGGGTGACGGAAGAGGAAGCCGCGGTGACGCTCGGTGCATCGGGGTGGCAGATCTTCCGGCGCGTCACGGCGCCGAACATCCGCTGGGGGCTGCTCTACGGCATCGTGCTGTGCAACGCGCGCGCGATGGGCGAGTTCGGCGCCGTGTCGGTGGTATCGGGGCGCATCCGCGGGCAGACGACGACGCTGCCACTGCACATCGAGATCCTGTACAACGAATACGACTTCACGGCGGCGTTCGCCGCCTCGTCACTGCTGGCGCTGCTCGCCGTGGTGACGCTGGCCGCGAAGCATCTGCTCGAGCGCAGCCACCACTCGGCGCGGGCGCGGATCATCAAGGAACAAGAGGAGAGACAGCCATGAGCGTCGCGCTCGATCGCGTGTCGAAGCGATTCGGGGAGTTCACCGCGCTGGATGAGGTGAGCTTCAACGTCGACGAGGGAGAGCTGGTCGCACTGGTGGGACCGTCGGGCTCGGGGAAGTCGACGCTGCTGCGCGTGGTGGCCGGTCTGGAGCGTCAGGACTCCGGCGTCGTGCGGATCCACGGCGAGGATGCAGCGCCGCTGGGGCCGGGCGACCGGCGCATCGGCTTCGTCTTCCAGCATTACGCACTGTTCCGGCACATGACGGTGTTCGAGAACATCGCGTTCGGGTTGCGCGTGCGGCCGCGGCGGGAGCGGCCGCACGGGAGCGAGATCACCGCCGTGGTGAAGGATCTGCTGCACCTCGTGGAGCTCGACGCGCTGGGCGGGCGGTATCCGTCGGAGCTTTCTGGTGGGCAACAACAGAGGGTAGCCCTTGCACGCGCGCTGGCGGTGCAGCCGAGGGTGCTGTTGCTCGACGAGCCGTTCGGGGCGCTGGATGCGCGGGTGCGGAAGCAGCTGCGCCAGTGGCTCCGGACGCTGCACGACGAGGTGAAGGTGACGACGGTGCTCGTGACGCACGACAGTGAGGAGGCGTGCGAGGTGGCCGACCGGGTGGCGGTGATGCACGAAGGGCAGATCGCGCAGATCGGGACGGCGGCGGAGCTGGGGCGGGGGGCCGGGAACCCATTCCTGGAGTCGTTCCTCGGGGGAGAGGCGAAGAAACCGGAGCGGATCAACTACCACTAGGAGCCGTCGCTACCGGATCAGGAGCGCGGCGGGGCTCGGTTCGGGGCGACGGTCCCGCTGCGGGGTCGGCCAATCGACGCTCGGCGACATATGTCGGCCTCAGCGAAGGGGTTCCACGGGGTGGGGCGCACCCTTAGGATTAGTGGATCGCGCCGGCTGGGTGATTCGCCGAGCAGCGATGCGGCCAGGTAGCTCAGTTGGTAGAGCAGCGGACTGAAAATCCGCGTGTCGGCAGTTCGATTCTGCCCCTGGCCACTGCCAATACCTTGAAACGCCAAGACTCAGCACATGCTAGTCTTGGCGTTTTTTTTTCGTATCAGCGAGTGCCACCCAGCCATCGAGGCATGGGTCGAGAGCGAACGCTATCTTGGCCGCGGCCACGATCGACCGCTTCACATCTCCTCTTCGGACGCCCGTGCCCGATCGCGACGCGCTCTCACCACCACCGACGTCGACCTCCACCACCTTCATTGGCGCATCCTCCTCGAGCGCGCTGCCGGGTGCCGACGTGGCCCGCGCCCTCTTCGAGCAGTCGCCGTTCAGCACGGTCCTGTACGACACCGCAGGGCATGTCGTGGCAGTCAATGCGGCATTCGAGCGGCTGTTCGGGCTGACGAAGGACGTGATCCCGGCTGACTACTCGGTGCTGACCGACCCTCAGCTCGAGCAGGGCGGACACCTGCCAGCCGTGCATCGCGCCTTCGACGGCGAGAACGTCGCGCTCCCGCTCGTGTTCTACGACCCGACGACGATCGTCGGCGTCGGCCGGCGGAACTGGACGCAGGGCCACTTCTTCCCGATGCGCGATCTGGCCGGTGCGGTCACAGGCGTCGTGCTCATCCACGTGGATCTCACCGAGCGCGTCGAGGCCGAGGAGGCCCGTCGCCTGAGCGATGAGCGGCTCCGCATCGCCCTCGAGGTCGGAAGTCTCGGCGCGTGGGAATGGGACATCGCCGGGGGACGCGTCCACTGGTCGGACACGCTGCAGCGCATTCACGGCCTCGTACCGGGCACGTTCGGCGGGACGTTCGAGGAGTACCAGTCGGACATCCATCCGGAGGATCGCGAGCGCGTCTTCGAGCAGATCGCGCACAGCCTGGACGGGGCGGCGCACCGCCTGGAGTACCGCATCGTGCGTCCCGATGGGGAGGTGCGCTGGCTCGAGGCACGCGGGGAGCTGTTCCGCGCCGCCGACGGGAGCCCGTCGCGCATGCTCGGGATCTGCACGGACGTGACGGAGCGCAAGCTCGCCGAGGAGGAGCGTGCCGCGGCGCACCGACGTCTCGAAACGCAGGCGGCGGAGCTCGAAGTGGCGAACCGCGCGAAGGGAGATTTCCTCGCGACGATGAGCCACGAGCTGCGTACGCCCCTGAACGCCATCGGCGGCTACGCGCAGCTCCTCGAGATGGGCGTGCACGGGCCCATCACCGCCGAGCAGGGCGAGGCATTGCGACGCGTGCAGAAGAGTCAACAGCATCTGCTCTCGCTCATCAACGACGTGCTCAACTTCGCCAAGCTGGAAGCGGGGCACGTGACCTACGACATCGGGCGCGTATCGGTGCGAGAGCTGCTCGTGGGGCTCGACTCGCTCGTCGCGCCCCAGCTCGCGGCCAAGTCGCTCCACTTCGCGTGTGTGTCCTGCGAGGCGACGCTCGCCGTCGCGGCCGACGCGGAGAAAACGCAGCAGATCCTGCTCAACCTGCTCTCGAACGCGATCAAGTTCACGCCGAATGGCGGGAAGATTCGCATCGAGGCACGAGAATGCGGCGACGCGATCCTCATCGACGTGTCCGATACGGGGATCGGCATTCCGGCCGATCGGATCGAAGCGGCGTTCGAGCCGTTCGTGCAGCTCGCGCGCGGCGCATCGTCGGGGCGGGAGGGCACAGGCCTGGGCCTGGCGATCAGCCGCGACCTCGCGCGCGCGATGGGAGGCGACATCACGGTCGACAGCGCGCCAGGCAAGGGCAGCACGTTCACGCTCGCGCTCCCGCGATTCGCCGAGGACGCCGCCCCAACGTCGAGCTGAGGTGCGCGGGCGATGACATCGCTCCGCCGAGACGACGCGGCCCGTTCCGCACAGATCGTCGTGGTGGGCAGCGCGAACACCGACCTGGTCGTCAGGGTCCCCACGCTGCCACGCCCCGGCGAGACGGTGACTGGCGGCACCTTCTTCACCGCGCGGGGCGGGAAGGGGGCGAACCAGGCAGTCGCGGCGGCGCGCGCCGGCGGCTCCGTCGCGCTGATCGCTTGCCTGGGTGATGACCCGCTCGGCGACGAGACGCTCGCGGCGCTGGCAGCCGAGGGGATCGCGGTGCACGCCGTGCGCAGAATGCCGGGCACTCCTTCGGGCGTGGCGCTCATCCTGGTCGACGAAGGTGGGGAGAACAGCATCGCGGTGGCGTCCGGCGCCAACGCGCTCCTCGCTCCCGAGCAGGTCGTACCGAGCGTCGAGCGGCTTTCGCCGGCGGATGTACTCGTCGCGCAGCTGGAAACGCCGCTCGAGACCGTGCTCGCCGCGGCGCGGGCGGCGAGCCGAGTGGGCGCACGGGTGATCCTGAATCCCGCGCCCGCGCGAGAGCTGCCCGACGAGCTGCTCCACCTGGTCTCGGTGCTCACGCCGAACGAAGCCGAGGCTGCACGGCTCGCGGGGATGTTGTCGATCGCCGGTACGCGCGCGCTGGAGGACGCGGCGACCGCACTCCTGCAGCGCGGCGCCGGTGCCGTGGCGATCACGCTCGGCGCCGCGGGCGCGTACGTCGCCACGACGGAGCGCCGGGAGTTGATCCCAGCGTTTCATGTGAAAGCGCGTGATACGACGGGGGCGGGCGACGTGTTCAACGGTGCGCTCGCCGTGGCGCTCGCGGAGCAGATGCCACTCGGTGACGCCGTGCGCTTCGCCAACGCCGCCGCGGCGATCTCGGTCACGCGCGATGGGGCGCAACCGGCTGCACCGCACCGCTCGGAGATTCTCGCGTTGCTCGGCGACCACGACGTCCCCGAGGAGAGTCGCATACACTCACGGAGGTCCGGATGACCGCTCGATGGCTGCTGATCCTCGGTGCGATGGCGCTGACGACAGGCCTCGCATCCCTGCACCGGCGCGCGGATGCCGCGCCAGCTCGGCGGCCTGTCGTGCGATTGGCCGAGCTACAGATCGACCCGGCGCAGCTGGATCAGTACCTGGCTTTCCTTCGCGAGGAGATCGAGACGTCGATCCGCGTCGAGCCCGGTGTGCTGACGCTGTACGCCGTTCAATTGAAGGGCGAGCCAACACACGTGCGACTGTTCGAGATGTACGCCGACTCGAGCGCCTACAACGCGCACATCGCCTCCGCGCACTTCCGGAAGTACAAGGTCGGTACGCAGGCGATGGTGAAGTCGCTCGTCCTGCACGAGACGGATCCGATCATGCTGGGGACGAAGCGAAGCGACGTCCTCGCTCCCTACGTGACCGTGGAATAGAGTCTCAACGGAAGTCGCCGACGCGCCAGCGGAGCGCCGTGCCGTCGTTGGGGTCCGGCTCCGCACCGCGGCTGTCGCTCGACACACGGCCGTCGGGCTCGAGCCGCAGGTAGCGGTGGGTCGCGAGCGACATCAGCATCAGGTCGCCGTACAGCGTCTCCATCCACTGAAAGGTCTCGGCGTCGCTCGGCGGGCCGGCGCGCAGCGCGAGGGTGCTCGTGCTGTCGGACAGTGGGGTCACGGAGAGGAAGCGATCGCCGGCGCGCAGCGCGACGCGCCCGAGCCCGCGGTCGACGACGGTGAACCGGCGCTGCCCGTCGACGGCGAATGGTGTGTCGCGACCCGCGGCCTGGAGCGCGATCGTCCGACCGAACGGGATCGGCTGCATGAGGCCGCGCGGGTTCGGCTCGTCCACCCGCATCAGGTCGAAGTCGGCGACGCCGCCCCGCACGCCTTCGGCGTTGTAATGGAAGAGCGCGAAGCGCACGCCCTGGAAGGTCTTCAGCTGGAAGGCCATGGTGAAACGACGCCCGAGGGGCGTCCAGCGCGCGCCGTCGGTGCTGAAGCTGAAGTGCGCCTGCTCGGTGAGAAAGTCGCAGTCGACGCGCAGCCAGACGCGTGTCGCTCGGAGCGTCGACGCGGCGGCGGAGTCGACGGTCTGATCATACTGCTGAAGCGTCAGCCCGTCGGCAGTGCGCCGCACGCCGATCCAGGCGAACGGCCGGTTCAATAGCGCGAGACCAGCGACATCACCGGCGCGCATCCCGGCGGCGTCGAGCAGCGTGGTCGCCGAAGAGCGTGGGCCGACCGCGCGCTGCGTGAGCGTGTTGCGCGCGGTCCAGAAGTCGGCGGCCGGCATCGCGTGCAGGCGCAAATATCCCGGGCGTTCGGTGAGCGACCACGCGCTGTCGTTCGGCACGTGGTTCCACTGCCAGACGTTCACCAGGTGCGGGCCGGAGAACGAATCGTTTCTCGCATAGGGCGCGTGCGGCACGCTCGGTGTCGCAACCTTCGGCTTCACCCACACGCGCGGCGTGCGACCGAGATTCCCCGGAAGGCCGAAGTACGGCCACCCGTTCGTCCATGTGACAGGCGAGAGCGCGGTGAGCCGTCCGATCGAGTTGGCGTCCATCATCGAGAAGCCCCACCACTCGCCGGCGGGCGTCTGCACGACGCCGCCCTGATGCATCGACATCGTCCCACGCGCGGTGGGATTGCCCGGCGTGACGACGATCTGCGGCCCGGTGCCGTTGCCGCGCAGCCGATAACCCTGACGCAGCCCGAAGGTCTCGTCGGCGCTGATCTCGCGGTTCACCTCCCACGGGCCGTCGAGACGATCGGCGCGCGCGGCGGCGAGGCGCATGCGTCCGGCGTACCAGGCGCTCGTGATGTAGTACTTCCCGTCGATCTTGTAGAAGTGCGCACCTTCGCCCATCCCCGCGTCCTTGGCGAAGAGCACGCGCTCGGTGCCAGGGACGACGTCGGTGAGCGTGCTGTCGAGCTGCGCGAGGTGCATGTCCTGATAGCCCCACACGACCCACACCTTGCCGTCGTCGTCGAAGAGCACGGAGAGATCGTGCAGCGAGCGCTTCATCGGCGTGCGGGTCCACGGGCCACGCGGATCGGTCGCGGTGAAGTGCTGCGTCGTCTGCCCGTTGACGTTGCTGAAGATGTGGAAGGTGCCGCGGTGATAGCGGAAGCTCGGCGCCCAGATCCCCTTGCCGTAGATCTCCTTCCCATCCTCGAGGCGGAACTCGGGTCCGAGATCGAGCCGGTCGAGCGCGTAGCTCATCAGCTCCCAGTTGACGAGGTCGCGCGAGCGCAGCACGGGGAGACCAGGCATCGCGTGCATGGTCGTCCCCGTGAGGTAGAACTCGTCGCCGACGCGGATCAGGTCGGGATCGGAGAACTCGTCGTAGAAGAGCGGGTTGGAGAAGGTGCCGTTGCCGTTGTCGGCCGTCCATGTGAACGGCGATTGCTGCGCAATCGCCTGCGGTGCGGCGCCGAGCAGCAGCGCGCCGCACCCGAGCGCGAGGATCGCGCGCTTCATCGTCTCGTCATGGTCTCGTCACGGCGCGGCGTGCGCGTACATGCCCACGACGACGCCGGTGAAGTTGGCGCCCGCACCGCCCGCGCCCTTGGTGCTCAGCATCTTGCCGTCGGCGTTCTCCAGCACGGGCTGCCACTTGTCGCGCTGCGTGGCGAAAGAGAAATCGTAGCGTGGACCATCGGCATCGATCTTCAGATAGATCGGCGCGCCCGCGCCCACCGCGCCGAGCGGCTTCGACGCGATCACAGTCGGTGTGTCGGTCGCGCCGTTGTGACGCTCTACCTGCACCACCGGCTTGCCGTCGGCGAGCGTCACCGTCATCGCGTAGAAGAAGTTCTCGCTCTGGAATGCGACGAGTCCCGCGCGGTCGCCGGCCTGCACCGGCGTGAAGTGCATCGCGGTGGTGAACGTCGCCTTCATGTGCTGCTGTCGGCGTCCGACGAACGACGGCTGCCCCTTGTTCGCGATGTCATCGGGCCGCGCGCGCAGCGTGAGCGCGCCGCCGCCGAGGGTCCACCACT
>DASVNI010000043.1:0-13660 GCA_036383935.1 Gemmatimonadaceae bacterium
CGCGGCGTGAAGCGGGTCATTTGCGGGAGTGCGGCTATGCGGGAATGTGGGAATGCTACACGACACGGCCTCCGGAGCTCTCTCTGGAGTCAGTGCGAGCCGCGTGCCCGGTCCGCTTCCAAAGCTGTCATTCCAAGCGAGCCCGTCATCCCGCATCCCCGCATCCCCGCATCCCCGCATCCCCGCTCAACAGTGCTCTCGCACGTACCGCCACCATGATGGCCGACAGGAAGAGGATCGCTGCGATGCCGGCGTCTGCCGCGCCGAGCCATGGCGGGCGACGCGACTCGCCGAGCAGCGCCGCCGTGATCGGGAAGGCGGACGACAGCGCGAACAGGGCGACGCATGCGCCCGCGAGCACGCTGCGCGTCGCCGTCGCGCTCACAGCGTCGGGACCTCGCTCACCTGTCCCCCCGCGACCCGCCACGTCCGCCCGTCCTCGCGTGCCCACACGCGGAGATAGCGATAGGTGCCGCGCACGATCCGCCCGCCCAGCTCCACCGCGAGCCGCGCACGGAGCGACGTGATGGCGACGTCCGCGCCGATGCGCCGCACGCGCAGCTCCTCCGGCTCGTGCTCGCGGAATCTGATGATCCCCGACCCATGCGCCTCGAGATCCTGCGCCTTCGTGCCGAGGTTGCCGTCGGGGCCGGCGAACAGCAGCTCGTCGGCGATCAACCGGTCGAGCGCCGCGACGTCCGCATTGAGCTGCGCGGCGCGGATCTGCGCCTCGAGCGAGACCATCTCCTCGTCGGGCGGACCGACGAGCGCTGATCGCATCACATCCAGGTTGTCGTCGCTCATGGCGGGAATGCGATGGTGCGGATTGCGGGTGTGCGGCGAACGTATCGCGGGGAGGGTTCGATGCGCCAGGAGTTTCTCACCGCGCGATACCGGGGCGCGCAGAACCTCCCGGTTGCCCGACACACAGTTGCGTCCGGCCCAGTCCCGATGCATTCTCGCTCGGCCGGCCGCCCGCCCCCGGACCGGCCGGCAGCGCCCCTCGAACCTCTTCGTCGGCCGATGACGACTCCCCGCTCCCTTCGCCTGTCGCTCGCCATCCTCGGCGCTGCGACCCTCGCGACTTTCGCACCGGCGCGCCTCTCGGCGCAGATGGTCGAGGCGGGAGTCGCGCGCGACGCCAAGTCCGGCACTCCGCTCGAGTGCCTGCACGTCGCACTGATCGACTCCGCCGGTCGCGCGGTCCAGCACACGGTGACCAATGCGTCCGGGCAGTTCATGCTCGAGGCGCGGCGGCCGGGCAAGTACCGCGTGCAGTTCCTGATCTTCCGCTGGGAGCCGCTCGTCGGACCGGTGGACACGCTCGCCGAAGGGGCGTTCAAGCATCGCGTCTATCCACTCACCTTCGCCAACATGCTCGTGACGGACACCTCGTCCGTCCGCCAGCAGGGCGACGCCGCGAAGCGTGACAGCAAGGAGAAGGTCCAGGAGATCGACGATCTGCTGCGTGCCGATGAATCCTATGCAGGATGGCAGAGCCGTCGTGCGATGCGATTCTCGGGCGGCCTGCACTATCCTGACTCTCTCTTCATGAGGACCATCGGCGGCAGCGTGCTCGCCCGATTCATCGTGGACGCGACCGGCCGCGCGCGTCCCGCTTCGTGGGTGACGCTCTTCGCCACACACCCGGAGTTCGAGAATGCGGTGAAGAGCACGCTACCCGACGCGCGCTGGATGCCGGCACAGAACGCGGGACAGGCCGTCTGCGAGCTCGTGATGGACTACACGCGCTTCTATACCGAGCACACGACGGGAAACATCGTGATGGTCACGCGGTAGGTCGTTCGCGTGAGTGGCAGGGACTTGGGGTCAGAGTCAAAGACTCTGACCCCTTGTAGTGCCGGAGCCTCCCGAGGCCGCTTCGCATTCCCTCATTCCCCGCAACTGGCACGATCGTGCAATCCGTGGCTGTCTGGCGTGACTAGCGTGTTCGCGAGAGCTCCTCTCCGTTGAAACACGACAAACGCCTCCCGGCGGCTGACATGACATCTCCCCTCGACAGGCGCGGCCGCCGGCCGCGCCCACGCGGCGACGGCTTCGCCGGCGTCATCGTCGCCTACGCACTCATGCTCGCCGCCGCGCTGCCCTTCGCTGCGTCGATCGGCGCGCGCACCACGCCGCCGACGCCGGTGTTCGACAGCCCGGCCATCTCCGCGTTGCGGAAGTCCGCGCAGAAAGATGCACGAGTCGCGGAGGCGCAGTTCTGGGCCACCGTCCAACGCGTCGGCACACCGCTCGTCGAGCCCATCCCCGGCGACTCGGCCAACGTACTCATCACCTTCCTCTGGCACGGCGACTCGGCGACGAAGAACGTCGCGCTCGTGAACACCGCCGTCGCCAGCTACGTCCCCGCGGAGGCACTGCTCACGCGCATCGGCGGCACGGATGTCTGGTTCCGGAGCTATCCGGCGCGCAACGACGCGCGCTTCTCCTACGAGCTCTCCGTCAACGACAACCTCGTTCCCTTCGACCAGGTGACCGACTGGGGGACGCGCAGCGCGACCTTCCACCGCGATCCGTTCAACAGGCGCGTACACGAGTCGGGGTTCGGGCGTGAAGTGTCCGTCGCCGAGGGCCCGCGCGCACCGCGCGACGAGTGGAGCGACGCGCGCGCCGGCATCGCGACGGGCCGCGTCGAGCAGATGACCGTGAAGAGCGAGCTGCTCGGCACCACGCGCGACGTGTGGGTCTACACGCCGGCGGGCTACGACACGCTGGCTCGCGGTGGTGGGTTGCCGTTGCTTCTCACCTTCGATGGCGGCGAGTACGTGAAGAGCATCCACGCGCCGACCATCCTCGACAACCTCGTCGCGGCGCGGCGCATCGCGCCGATGGTCGCCGTCTTCGTCGGCAGTGCGGACGAGCAGCGCGACGTGGAGCTCGATCAGAACGAGCGCTACGCTCAATTCCTCGCCACCGAGCTCCTGCCATCGATCAGGGCGAGGTATGCGGTCGCGTCGTCACCGGCGCGCAACGTCGTCGCCGGCTCGAGCATGGGTGGCCTCGCGGCGGCGTTCGTCGCCAACCGGCATCCCGAGCTGTTCGGCAACGTGCTCTCGCAGTCGGGCGCGTTCATGTTCGGCGCGCCGGGAGAGCAGGAGGGCGAGAAGATGAAACGCGAGGTCGCCGCGTCGCCGAAGCGCGACGTCGCCTACTATCTCGAGGCGGGGATCTACGAGAACGACCGGCGCGAGAATGGCGTCGACCTGCTCTCGTCCAACCGCCATCTACGCGATGCGCTGAAGGCGAAGAACTACCGCGTGACGTACGACGAGTTCGCCGGTGGGCACAGCGACCTCAATTGGCGGAGCGGGTTCTCGAAGGGGCTGATTGCGCTCGTGGGAAACTGAGGCCCGAGTGGTTATCGCTTCGTCCAGATCGCGACTGCGCCGCATCCGCGATCATAGCCCGGCGGCGCGGGCTCGCCCTCGCGGTATGCTTCGATCGCGGCGATCTCATTCGGATGCACGTTGTCGATCGAGATTGGATCACGCTCACTGTTGAAGTTCACACCATCGATGATGATGTTCACCTTGCAGGCCTTGCCGAAGTACGACACGCCGCGGTTGCCCAGCACGTACGTGTGATACGCATCGCGCGCGATCTTGAAGACGGGGATCTTCTCGATGAAGTCGCTCGCCCGCGAGACGCGTTGCTTCTCGAGGTCTTCGGGGCCGAGGAAGACTCCCATCCGCGCTCCCTCCTTGTGCGCGTAGAACTCCGGATACTTGTTCCGTGACGCCACGACGCGCACCGAATCCAGGCTCACGATGCGTTGGAGTCGCACGTTGGCCGTCGTCGTCGCTCCGCTGCGCAGCTCGACCGACGTCTCCGCTACGGCGTAGCCGACGCGACGGACCTCGAGCTCCTGCGTGCCGGCCGGAAGCTCCTTCAATGAGAAGGCGCCCGACGAGTCCGTGAGTGTTGCGGCCGCCGTGCCGCGCATCTTCACCTCCGCCGAGGGCACAGGCACACCACCCGGCCCGCGGACGATGCCCGTCAGCATTGCGGTACCCGACAACGGCGCTCCTGCGGCACTGTCCGAGGGTTCACTCGCGCGGGCGGAGAGCTTCGAGAAGGAGAGATGCCGGATCGCGATGCCGAGTGTGTCGTCGACGCGCGTACGAAGCACCGGTCCGACGCGGCCCTCATGCTGGAGCTGCATCGACACCCAGGCACCCATCGGTACGCCACACATGCGATACCAGCCGCCGCCATCCGTGACGACGGACTCGGTGTGCTCGCCATTGGTCGCGCGCAGTGTCGTGCGGTCGACGCCGAGCTCGTGCCACGCCATCGCCAGCACGACGCCGGCGAGCGGGCTCTCCGTCTCCGCGCTCACCACGTGACCGAAGATCACTCCGCTCTCCGCAGGAAGCGCGGCACCCAGACAAACCGCGGAGCGCAGCTTCGTGGCGGAAGGCAACGCCAGATCGAGAGTCGCGACGTGTTCTGGTGTGACAGTCGCCGTGCGCGGGGAGACTGTGATCTCGAGCGAATCGAGCAGCGCACTCTCGAAGCCGACGAGGTACCGGCCGAGAGGCAGGGAATCGATGTGGTACCGACCAACGGAATCGCTGGTCGCCTCGCGCCGCACTTCGCTTTGCGGTCCCGTCCCGACGGCGACGACGTGTGCATCCGCGAGGAGACGCGTGTGGATGCTGTCGAACACGGCGCCCTCGATAACTCCGTTGCGGTCGGTCTGGGCGCGTGCGCCCGGTGCAATGCACAATCCCAGGGCGACGAGAGCGACGAGCGTGCGAATCGTCGAGCGCGCGAGGAAGGCAGTCACGGGTATTGTCGGCAGGAATGTCGAGCGGAGGCTGCTGCCGCGGCGTCGCGACCCTGCGGTGCAACTCGCGCGAAATTGTATACAGTGGCGCTCGGCCGCAAGGGCGGTGATCGGCTTCGATCAGAGCGCCGCGTTGGAGTCAGACTCGCTGGAGTCAGACTCCAGCGAGTCTGACTCAGCGTCCTCGCATGCGCCCGTCCTCCACCGCGCTCCGCGCCGCCGCAACGAGTGCAGAGCCGAGCGTCTCCGTCCGCCCGACGACTCCCCGCGCGTAGTGGCGCCACACCGCGCGCGTCCCGACCCACGCGGCGCTCAGCGCGACGCCGATTCCCGCCGCCGCGGCCACCGGCGCCGCAATGCTGATCAGACTGACCGCGGCTGAGCCGAGCGCCAGCGAACCGAAAAACGCACCAACGCCGCCGAGTGTGGCAGCGGTTGCGACGGCGTCGGTGCGCGTCGAGAGGACGCTGATCGTCGTGCGCCCGCCGCGGCGCGCGACGGCCACGTAGCTCCACCCGAACGCGTCCTGCCCTTTCCACTCCACCATGCCGAGCGCCTCGGTCACCTCCCCCTGCACGCCGAGCGTGCGACGCACGACGTCGAACAGCTCGCCGATCACGTCGTCCGCGATCTCGCCTTCGATCGACTCCTCGAACCGGAAGCGATGCGGCGCGCCGAGCACGCCACCGCCGCGTGGTGCGCGCGCGTCGCCCAGCGCGGCAGCGACACTCGCCACGTGATTGGGCGCGATCCCCGCGCCGGCCGCGATCTCCTGGATGTCGGCCAGCGTGTAACGCGGCGCGCTCGCCTGCACCCCTTCCTGTCGCTCCGCCGCGCGGTTGAGGATGAGCGCGAGCTCCTCCTCGGTGTAACGGCGCTCGCCGACCGATGTCGTGGGTGTCGGCTTCATGCTTCGCTCGCCCCCACCATCGCTCACTGCGGCGACACGGCGCGCCGTGCGTCGCGGTCGAGCCCTTCCTCGTGCGCCACGAACACGCGCGACATCCCGCCGCCGCCGAGCTCGCGGTCCACCCGATAGGCGTCGCCGAGGGTGTGCTGAAGGGTGTCGGCGAGGGGGGAGGTCACGGTGCCCAATCTGCTGCCCGACACACGACTTGTCGAACGGTAGTCAGGCGGGCCGACGGGAGCGCACGCAGGCCTGATCTCAGAGGCGGGAAGCGACTCGTGGAGGCGGGACGACGGCATATGTCGCGAGCCGGCAACAGGACGGCCCGGGCGCCGGCGCGCCAGAATTGATCGCTGCCCACGGCGGGTGTACTAGTTCTCCATGCTCCGACACAAACGCGCGCTGCCACGAGTTGCGACGCTGTCCTTCGTGCTCGGATGCGCATGCTCCATCGCGGCAATCGCCATCGCGTGTGCCGAGCCAATGGCCCCGCTACCCGTCGGTGCGATCGCGTGGAGCCCGCCGGCGCGATTCGCCCTCTGGTGGCAGATGACCGAGTCGTGCTCGGGGCGGCAGGGCGATCTCCGGGCGGTCAGGTGGTACGTCGTGCCGAACGCGACGAGCATCGACGTCGACGGACAACAGGTGCACGGCGAGACGATCGGTAACCGTATCGTGCTCGCGGACTCGCATTCACTCGATGGCCCACTCGTGCGCCACGAGATGCTCCACGCATTGCTCGGAGTCGGCGGCCATCCCCGCAATGCATTCCTCGTCGCGTGCAACGACATCGTCGCGTGCGAGGGTGCATGCGAGACGGAGGCCGGCGGCCGTCCCGCGCCGCTTGCCGGCGCGACAGAGCTCGTGCCGCGCGACCTCGTCACGCGCGTCGAAGTGGCGCCGCGGGCGCCTGCGGCCAGTCAGGACAGTGGCGCGGTGGCCGTGATCGTCTCCATCACGAACCCAAAAGCGACGCCCGCGTGGGTCCGCCTCGTGCCGCCAAATTCGCCAGAAGGAGTCGGGTACACCTTTGGCCTGGCGATCGACTACGATGACGTCGGTCGCGCCTTCACCGCGGACCAGAATGGGATCATCGGAACACGTTTGCCGCTGGGCGCGAACGAGACGCGTCGCTACGTGTGGGACGGTGTTCTCCCGCCGGGAGCCTACGGGATACGCGGCTGGTTCAACAACGACACCGTCCCGCGGTTCGTGCTGAGGGTTGCTCTGTAACGCGAGCGTCGCGCCGGTTCGCGCCAACTAGGCGGACACCGACCCTGCCGGCCGCGTCAGCTCGAGCTTGAGCCGCATCCGCACGTCGTCGTCGACATACAGTTGTCCGTGCTGCTGCCGCACCGGATGGATCTCGGCGCCCGGAAGGATGGCGCTCTCCTGCGGGATCATGCCGTCGCCGGCGTCGGTGTATCGTAGATCGGCGTTGAGGATCTCTCCCCCGGCCGCACGCGTGATCGACGCGCCCGCGATCGTCCTGATGCCATAGCCGAAGACGCAGACCGCCGGCACGCTGGAATGCGTGGGCAGCTCCTCGCGAAAGCGACGCGCATCATGCAGCAATGGCCGATGCTGCTCCGGTACCCACGAGTCGTCTCCAAGCACGTCGAGCGATGTGCCGCCGTCGGAGATGCACGGGTTCGTGGGCAGGATCTGATACCACGACGCGAACGTCGCCAGCTGCTCGCGCCACTGCGCGTTCTTCATCCCGAGCGGCAGGAGATGCGGCCCGGACAGCAGACCAGCGAACGCGTACGGATTTCCCGCGTGTGGCCCGCCGAGCAGTATCACGCGCTCGACACGCCGTTTGCCTCCCAGTCGCTCGATGTAGTACCGCGCGATGAGGCACCCCATGCTGTGCGCGATGATCGTGATCGGTGCAGACGGATTCCACTGCTCGATCGCCGTGCCGAGCTCCATCGCGGAGCGCCGATTGTCCTGCCGAAAGTCGTACGCGAACTCGAGCAGATCGCGACCCACTTCGTAGTCGAGCGACCGACGCAGATACTCGGTGAGCGCGCTGTACTGGGCCAGCTTGAGCAGTCCCGGCACGACGACCAGCTGATCCAGGATGCCGCGTGCCTCGAGCGGGCGCTCGACGCGCAGGAATTCGGGATGGCCGAGCAACTTGAGCGATGGCCACACCTGCTCGCTGCCGCGATACAGGTTCGATCCGGCAAAGCCGGGGACCACGACGACGGGTCGTCGTGCTCCATCGAAGCCGCGCGTGTCGAGCTCCGCGGTGGCCGTGCTCCCCAGCTTCAGCACGAACGTCGCGGATCCGATCCGGAAGCTCTCGCCATCGTTCAACACGGTGCGTGAGATGCGCGCCGTACCGACCCAGGTGCCGTTGCTGCTGTTCAGGTCGCGCACCGTCCAGGACGGACCGCGTCGTTCCACCACCGCGTGGTACCGCGAGACGCCCCCCTCGTCGAGCGCCACGTCGTTGTCCCCTTCGCGTCCGATGGTCAGTCGATCACTCGGCAGCGGCACCTCCCACGTCCTGCCCGGCGTATTCACGGCGACGCTTGGGCCGCGATCGTCCTCCGCTACCACGGGTAGGCGAACGTCCAGGAGCGTGGCGCGCCCGCGTCGAGACTCGCGCGTCACGGCGACATCGTCGGCGCTCCCCTCGAAGCGCAGCACGCAGTCGCCCACGTGGATGACGTCGCCCGGCTCGAGGAGTTGAAAGGTCGTCCGCTCACCGTTGACGAGCAGGCCGTTGGAGGAGCCGAGGTCCATGAGCGCGAAGCCGCCGTCGGTGCGCTCCACGCGCGCGTGCAGGCGCGACACCGTGTCGTCGTCCAGCACGAAGTCGCACGAAGCGTGGCGCCCGATCGTGGCGCTCGCCCCCGTCAGCGTGAACTCCTGCGTGAGGCCATTCGGCAGACTTGCGACGAACTTTGCCTTCCGCTCTGCTGGTGTCGTCATCCCGAGCGAGGTCGAGGGATCTGCACTTACAGCGGTCGAGAGGTGCAGATCCCTCGACTCGCTTCGCTCGCTCGGGATGACAAACGTCGTCCCCTCACTTGTTCAGGTGCACGCTGAAGTGCGACGCCGACTTGCGCCCGCGGCTGATGCCGAGCTGCATCGCGATCGGGTTCGGGCTCCCGCACAGCGTGAGGAACGCGAACAGCGCGTTGTTGCTGAACGCGCGCGTCACGTTCATCCACCAGAGGCTGACGGCGATCGACTGCGTCACGTTCATCACGCCGTGCCAGACGAACGGTGGGTTCCAGAGGATGTCGCCCGGCTCGAGGATCGTTTCGTACTTGTCGACGTAGCGATAGAGAGGAGTCGCAGCGTAGTCGGGGTCGCGGAAGTCGACGCGCGATTGCCAGTTGAGTCCGAGACCCAGTGCCGGGTACATGAACGGCGTGAACTCGGGCTGGATGAGCACCCACTTCTTCCGGCCGTACGCCTGCACGTAGAGGTTGCTCACCCCCGCGCAGTGCAGCGACGTCGACGTCCCCGGACCGCCGACGTACATCTTCGCGATGACGTTGCGATGCCACGGCAGCAGCTGGTTCGCGTGTCCGTACTTCTGAATGAACGAGAAGTCGAGATCGGCGCGCAGGTCGGCGTACTTGTCGAGCAGCTCGAGAAAGGCGCCATACCAGCCACCACCCGCCTTCATGTTCTCGAGCAGCGCCGAGATGTTCATCATCTGCTCGCTCGTCGTCACCGCGTCCTGCTCGTCGTCCTGCTTGATGCGCCAGTTGTGCGCGTCGAGCACCGCGATCTCGTCCTGTCCGCAGCGCTGCAGCAGGTATTCCGGCGACCACTTCTTGATCGCCGGCCAGTCGGCGGCGGCGCCGGCGAGGACGACGGGCTTCCCCGTGAGGAAGTACTGCTCGTAGAACTGTTCAGGCGAGAGGTTCTCGGCGCGAGGGACGTCGAACGTCCCGCCTGGCTCATCGCGTGACACGCGATCGAGCAGCCGCTGGTGGAGATCGTCCCATCGCCGCGGCATCATCTTCTCCACCCGTTTCGGACCGATGATCCAGTCGGCGGAGAACAACGCACCGAACTTGAAGCGCTGAATCATGTCGACGGCCGCGACGCCAGACATGGGAGCTCCGGGTTCCAGTCGAGATGTGCTTGCCGATGGTGGAGGGCCGACGCCTGCCGGCCTATCCGGACTTCAACCTCCGCCTGATCGAGTGGGGGCGCAAGGAGGCGGCAAGCGGCCTATCCGCAGCCGCGATCGGCACGGTTGGCTCACCATGTCGAATCGAGGCCGGCTCGTTCGTCGTTTGGATGAAAGCACACTCCAACCTTCGAACGCATAGACGCGAATGAGAACGCTCAAGATCATCGAACACATCTCGCTGGACGGCGTGATCCAGTCCTCCGGGGAAGACGGTTTCCCCTATGCCAATTGGACCGCGCCCTATCGGACTCCCGCTGGCCGCGACGCTCTGCTCGCCGAGCATGGCGAGCGTTTCGATCTGCTCCTTGGCCGTCGCACCTACGATCAGTGGTCGAACTTCTGGCCAACGGCGCCGAGCAGCCCATTCGCCGACCGTCTCAATGCGGCAACGAAGTACGTCGCCACCCACCGTCCGGAAAGTCTCGCATGGGGCCCGTTCGAAAGCCTCGGGCCGGACATCATCGAGGGCATTCGTCGCGTCAAATCGCAGGATGGCCCGGGCCTCGTCCTCTCCGGTAGCTCGACGCTGACATCGACGCTGCTCGAACAGGGGTTGGCGGACGAAGTCCTGCTGATCGTCTATCCGGTCCTGTTGGGCACGGGGAAGCGCTTCTTTGCCGAGGGAGCTCCGGCGCGCTCATTCGAGCTCGTCAGCACGAAGGCAATGCCGACGGGCATCACGCTCACTGCTTACAAAGGCGTCGGGCCGTTGAAGGCGTCATAGTCCAACGACGCAACCGCACGGCTACCCCGGGACTCGTCAGGCCGGCGGCATCCACCGCCGCAACAGCGGCACCCGTCGCAGTATTCTCGCCATCGGCATCAGAAGGAGGAGCGACGCCAGCACCGCCGTCCGCAACACCACGAGGCAGGCGATCGCGATGAGGATCCACATCACCGCGTACAGGAAGTAACCGACGAAGGTCTCCTCACCCAGCATCAGATCACCTGCGTCGCTTCACTGCCGCGGCCGTGCTGCAGGAGATCCAGCAGCGGCGTCGTGAGCGCCGTCGTCACGAGCGCCATCACGACCATCATCGCGAACAGCGTCGGCGACAGCACGCCGATGTCGAGCCCGACGTTGAGGATCACGAGCTCCATCAGCCCGCGCGTGTTCATCAGCGTGCCGAGCGACAGCGCGTCGCGCCAGCGCATCCCCGCGGCGCGCGCCGCCACCGCCGACCCGCCGAGCTTCCCCGCGATCGCGACGAGCAGCACGAGCCCGCACGCGAGCCACATCCGGCCGCCCGAGATGAGCGACACCGTCGTGCGCAGCCCGGTGAAGGCGAAGAAGAGCGGAAGCAGCAGCACGATCATCAGGTCGCGCAGCCGCGACGACAGCGTCTCCGCCAGTGCTCCCGACGGCGGCAGCAGCGCGCCGACGAGAAAGGCGCCGAACAGCGCGTGGATTCCGAGCTTCTCCGTCACCCACGCCGACGACAGCGCCAGCAGCATCACGATCGCGAGCTGCGTCTGCGCCGAGCCGCCAGGCCGGCTCGCCCGCTCGGCGAGGCGGGCGAGCAGCGGGCGCACGAGGATGAACATGCCGGCGAGATAGATCGCCGTCCCCCCGAGCGTGAACGCGAGCGATCCGACGCCGCTCGAGCGCGCGATCACCACCACCGCCGCGAGGATGCACCACGCGGTGACGTCGTCCACCGCCGCGCACACGATCGCCAGCGCGCCGAGGGGCGTCGTCGTCATCCCACGATCGGCGAGGATGCGCGCGAGGACGGGGAAGGCCGTCACGCTCATCGCCGCGCCGACGAACAGCGCGAAGGGGGTGAATCCCACGCCGGCGGGAGCGAGGTGCGGGTACAGCCAGAGCGCGAGCGCGGTGCCGAGCAGGAAGGGCGCGACGATGCTCGCGTGGCTCGTCAGCAGCGCCGCCCGTCCTCGACGGCGCAGGTGCGCCGGGTCCAGCTCGAGCCCGACGAGGAACATGAACAGCAGCAGCCCCACCTGCGACACCGCGTTGACGAAGCCGAGGCTTGGCCCGGGAAAGATCGTCGCCGACAGCGAGGGCGCGAGCCGCCCGAGCACCGACGGGCCGAGCATCAGGCCAGCCGCCATCTCCCCGACCACGCGCGGCTGCCCCATCCGTGCGAGCAGCCCGCCCGCCAAGCGCGACGCCGCGACGATGACGACGATCTGCAGCGTGAGCAGCCCGAGGTCGAACGCCGGCGCGGCCCCAGCGGGGCGCGGCGCGGCGACGGCCCCCGCCGCTGCGGCACTCGCCGCGGCGGGAAGTTGCTCGCCGATCCGCAGCAGGACGGCGATGAGGATCGCGGGGACGCCGACGAGGAGACCGTAGGCGGCCGTCGTCGGCAGCAGGCGGCGCGGGCGTCCGTCGATCGTGGAAGTGCTCGACATCGGGAGAAGAGGGGTAAGCCGCCCCAAAGCTAGCGGCCCCACAGATGGCGGGCATCCGGTCAGCCCGCATCCCCGCATCCCCGCATCCCCTCAAACATGCCTTGACAAGTATATAACCTATGACGTATATATCGGTCGTGGATTCAACCTTCGCTATCGTCGCCGAGCCCAATCGACGGGCCATCCTGAGCCTGCTGCTCTCGTCCGAGCGCTCCGTGGGCGAGATCGAGCGCAAGCTCCGGCTGTCGCAACCGTCCGTCTCCAAGCACCTCCGCGTGCTGCGCGAGGCGGGGTTCGTCGAATCACGAGTCGAGGCGCAGCAGCGCGTCTACAGACTCCGACCGGAGCCGCTCATGGAGCTCGACGAATGGCTCGAACCCTTCCGCCGCTTCTGGGCGACGCACGTCGACGCCCTCGAGCGACACCTCGACAAGATGGCGGAGCAGGAAAAGGCATCCCCCGCACCCGTGAAACGGAGAAAGAAGACATGAGCAGGCGTCAGGAGTACGCACCCGGACCAGCTAGTGGCGCGACGATCGACAAGGACGGCGACAAGTGGACGCTCGTGCTCGTGCGCGAGCTCAAGCATCCGCCCGCGAAGGTGTGGTCGGCGCTCACCGACCCCGCGCAGCTCCGCGAGTGGGCGCCCTTCGAGTCCGACGCGAACCTCGGCGCCACTGGCACCGTCGCCAACCTGTCGACCGTCGGGTCGCCCAGGCCGCACGTCACCGAGACGAAGGTGAAGCGCGCCGACGCGCCGAAGCTGCTCGAGTTCACCTGGGCGGACCGCGACATTCGATGGGAGCTGGAGCCGCTCAACGGCGGCACTCGGCTCACGCTCTGGGCCAACATCGACAAGAACTGGATCGCGATGGGCGCGTCGGGCTGGCACGTCGCGCTCGACGTCCTGGATCGCATGCTCGCCGGCTGGCCGATCGGTCGCATCGCCGGCCCCGAGGCGATGCAGGTCGGCGGTTGGAACCAGCTCATGGCCGGCTACGCGACGCTGCTCGGCGTCGAGCTGCCACGGTGGGGCTGACCATGCGCCAGTTCATCCGGCAGAGCCACCGCTGGTTGTCGATCGTGTTCACGGTGACCGTCATCGCCAACTTCGTGGTGAGGACACGCGGCGAGCCGCCACCCTGGATCACCTACTCGCCGCTCTTCCCGCTCGCGCTGCTGTCGTTCAGCGGACTGTATCTGTTCGCGCTGCCGTACCTCGCCAGATCGCGGAGCGGGAAAAGCACGGGAAGCAGTCTGAAGGGCGTTGGTAGTTAGGGCTGGCATCAAGAACGTAGAGCCTTATCGGATGCGGCGGATTGAGCGGATGCTAGGGCAACTGGACGCCGTACTGCCAATCCCGTGGCCGAGTCGGCCACCAGCCAACTCATGAGCCAAGTGA
>DASVNI010000044.1:0-9832 GCA_036383935.1 Gemmatimonadaceae bacterium
GCTGCGGAGATCGGTGACGAGGCGAACGCGGTCATGCATGGGGAAATGCCGTTAGTCGGTTCACGGTCAATCGGTAAACGGCCGGCCCCGGGAAGCTCCTACGTCCCGAGGCCGGCCGATAACCAAGAACCGTAAACCGAAAATCGTCAGGCGTTACTGCACTCCGTCAGTCGGTTCGATTCCCGCGTAGTCGCCCTGCTGGTATACGTTGCCCTTGTACTTCTGGTCGTTGTGAATGCCGATGCTCGACGTGTAATACGCGCGCACCGTGGCGCCCTTGACCTGGCGATAGAAGCCGCCGATCGAGGTGTTGGGATTCGCGCGACGACGCCGACGCGAGCCGGGTGTCTCGTCCTCGCTCGACGCCATCTTCGTCACGACGGCGATGCGCTGCTCCGGCGTCGACTTGAGGAACGTCGTGCCGTTCATCTGGCGCGAGAGATCCTCGACAGCGCGCAGGCCATCGTGCCACGCCTTCACCTGCGCCGGGTCGAGCGAGTCGGCGAGCCGGCGATCGATCTCGCCGGCGACGCGGGCCGCACGTGCACCCGGTGATACTTCATCGGTCGGGATGATGATGTCGCTCAGCTCGTCCACGAGCGCGAACTCCGCCGGCGAGAAGACGCGCGCGGCGAAGTTGTAGCGCGTGGTGAGCGCGGCGAGCGGCCGCGAGTCGAGCAGCGGCAGGACGAGCGCCGCGGCGGTGGCGCCGAGCATCTCTCGGCGCGTCATGGTCCAACGGGATTCGCTCACAGGTTCCCCTTGCGGAGCTCGTCCGCGAGATGGTCGCACGAGCGCCACGCGAGCGCCATGATCGTCCACGTCGGGTTCTGGCACGACGCGTTGACGTGCGAGCTGCCGTCGACGACGAAGAGGTTCTTCACGTCGTGCGACTGCTGGAACTGGTTCAGGACGGACGTCTTGGGATCGTTGCCCATCCGCGACGTGCCGAGCTCGTGGATCGACCAGCCTGGGGTGAGCAGCTCCCTGTCGACGCCGATGACCTCGATCCCCGCCGCCTCGAACATCTCCTTGGCGGTGACGGCCATGTCCTCGGCCATCTTCTTCTCGTTGTCGCCGAAGTTGTAGTCGAACTTGAGGACGTTGATTCCCCACGCGTCCTTCACGGTCGGATCGATGCTCACCGAGTTCTCGTAGCGCGGCAGCACTTCGCCGAAGCCGCCCATGTTGATGAAGGCGCCGGCGTAGTCGCGCACCTCCTTCTTGAATCCCTTGCCGAAGCCGGGGCGATCGGTGCTATCGGGGAAGATGCCCTTGCCGCCGCCGCCCTCGAAGCCGTAGCCACGGATGAAGCCGGGCTGCTTGTCCTTGAGGTTGCGGAAGCGCGGAACGTAGAAGCCGCCGGGGCGACCGTCTTCGTTGCCGTGCTCCTTCCCGACGAGCTCCTTCACGAGTCCCGTCACGCCGGGCCCCATGAGATGCTCGCAGAAGTTGTGGCCGACGTGGTTGCTCGAGTTGCCGATCCCGTTCGGGTGCTGCGACGACTTGGAGAGAAGGAGCAGGCGCGCCGACTCGAGCGTGCTCGCCGCGACGACGACCACCTTCGCCTTCGCTTCGAGCGCCTTGTGCGTCTGGCTGTCGATGAACGCGACGCCATTCGCCTTGCCCGTGTTCTTGTCGACGGTGATCTCGTACGCGGTGGAGTTGGTGCGGAGGGTCAGGTTCCCCGTGTCCATCGCGGGATAGATCAGTCCCGTCGGCGAATCGAAGGCGGCGTGGATGTCGCAGCCGCCGGGCCGGCGTCCGCACGCACCGCGGCCGAAGCACTTGCTGCGGTACTTGTTCTTCACACCGTCGGTGGTGACGCCGGCGCGATACGGCGTCGCGACGCGTCCCATCGACTTGATGCCGTTGCGCAGCTTGATCTCGCTCGCGTTCATCCTGTGCGAGCGCTGGAAGAGGCTGTCCGGCAGGTGCGGCAGCCCTTCCTTGTGGCCGGAGATGCCGAGGTAGGTGTCGACGCGGTCGTAGTACGGCTCGATGTCCGAGTAGGAGATCGGCCAGTCCTCGCCGTAGCCGTCGTGCGTCTTCGCCTTGAAGTCGTAATCGGAGAGGCGCAGCGCGAGGCGCCCCCAGATGTTCGTCTTGCCGCCGAGCACGCGCGCGCGCACCCAGGCGTAGTTGGTGCCGGTGTACGGGTTCTGCTTCTCGTCGACGAGGATGTCCTTCACGTAATCCGAGCCGCCCCATCCGCCGACGTACGACCAGACGTGCTTGTACGCACTGTTCTTGGCGGCGTAGGGTGGCTTGCGGATGTTGTACTCGTTGAGCGAGAGGGCATGCCACCCGGGCTCCGCGTCGCCGCGGCGCGGGTGGTCGTACGGCCACTGCATCGAGCGCAGCTCGGCTTCGACGTTGATCTTCTTGCCTGCCTCGAGGAGCAGGACTTTGAGGCCGTGCGACGTGAGCACGTGCGCGGCCATGCCACCCGCGGCGCCCGACCCGACGACGACGGCGTCGTAGGTCTCGGTCAGGTCGACCTCTTTGGGCTCGGGGGGCGGGGTAAGGACGATCGTCATGGTAGGGGGCTCCCGGACGGTTGCGACCCGCCTAATAGAAGGGGCGGTACAGGGAGGCGCAATGCGCGTTTTTGCTACCGCGCGACCAGGCGCTGAAAGCCTGGCTCGGCGCGCAGTCCATCGAACAGCGGGTCGAGACTCAGCTGAACGGGGGTCGGGCAGATGGGTAAGCCGCGCAGACGCGAAAGCACGGCGATCGCGTCCGGCCGGCGGCCGACGATCGTATATGTGAGCGCCAGCCATCGCTGCGGGTGACACCCTTCGACCGCGTCCTGCTCGAAGCCGTACCGGGCGGCAGCCGTCTCGGCGAGCCGCACCGCGGCTTCGCGCTCACCGCGGAGCGCGAGAGCGACGGCCATCTGCGCCTCGACCTCCGAGCGTCGGCCGAAGGCATCGTTCGCGGCCTGCCCGCCTCGGCGCTCGAGCTCGGCATGAGCGATCCGCAGGAACGAGGCGGCGTTCTGCCGCGCACCAGCCGAGTCACCGCGCAGTGCGGCGATGAGCGCAAGCGCAAGCTCACGTTGCTCGGTGCCGGTATAGAACCGGTCGGCACCGCGGCGCGCCGCCGCGGCCGCGCGCTCGAAGTCCCGCGCAGTGAACGCGAGGGAGAAGTCGATCGTCGACTGAAACTCGGTCGGGAGCAGCGAGTACGACGAGCGGGCAAAGGATCGCGCGCGGGCCGTGTCGCCGAGCATGAACTGCAGCACCCAGAACTTCAGCATGAGGGACTGGGATCCCGTCGGCACCAACGCCAACGCGCGGTCGAGGGCAGCCAGCGCCTCCTGCGGTCGCCCGATGTCGCCGTAGGTATCTCCGAGATCGCTGAGAAGTCTGGGGTTGCGCGGATCGATGGTGGACGCGCGGCGCAGCAGTGAGATCGCTTCGTCCCAATGCCCGAGCCGACGTTGAAGCAATGCGAGTGCGTCGAGGAGGTCGCTCGAGTTGGGGGCGATGGAATCGGCTGCAGCGAGCTCGCGAACCGCCCCCGCGAAGTCGCCGAGCGCGTAGTAGCGGTAATAGCCCGCGGCGAGCGCGGCTTCCAGCGATCCCGGCGCGAGCACTTGCGTGCGATGCACGGCAGCCCAGGCCGGCGCCGTGTCCGACGCGTGAGCGATTCGAACGAGCCAGCTCCGCTCCTGCGCGAGGAGGCTCCATGCCGCGACGAAGTTGGAATCGAGCGCGACGGCCCGGTTCAGCTGCCGCTCGATGAGCGTGTCCGCCTGCGCGCTGCCTCGCGTGTCCCACTGCGCGAGCGCGTGGTAGTAGAGGTCCAGCGCTTCCAGGTTGGACGTCGCCACCCGTGCGATCTGTCGCTCCTGCTGGTCGCTCAACTTCACGCGAAGCGCTGCGGCGACCTGGCGTGCGATGTCGCCCTGCACGGCGAACACGGTGGCCGCGGTGTACGGGCGGTCGTAGCTCTCCGCCCACAGCTCCCTGCCGTGCGAGGCGTCGGCGAGTGAGACGGCGAAGCGCACCTGGTCGCCCGCCCGCTGCGCGCTGCCGGTGAGCACGGTCGCGACGCCCAGCTCGCGCGCGATCTCGCGCTCCGACTTGTGGCTACCGCGGTACTGCAGCGCCGAGCTCCGCGACGTGACGGTGAGGCCCCCGAGCTTCGTGAGCTGCGTGATCATCTCGGCCTGCATGCCGAGGATGAGCGGCGCGATCGAGCTGTCGCCGCTGAGGTTGTCGAACGCAAGAACGGCGATCGTGCGCGGTGACGCGCTGTCGGTGGGCGGTGCGCCCCGTCGCCCGAGGAGCGACCACGCGCCCCCTCCGAACGCGAGGACGACGACCACCGCCGCGACGATGGGCCACAGCGTGCGCCGCCGCGACGCCACCACGGGCGCCGTCGTGGTTGGCGCGTGGTCGAGCGCGGCGGAGAACTGTCCGACTGGATTGAATCGGTCCGCTGGTGCCTTGGCCAGCGCGCGCATCAGCGCGTCGCTGACCGACGCGGGTACGGCGGGACGGAACTGCGTCACCGGGGGCGGCGGCGCCATGATGTGCTGGCGTACGAGCGTCTCGGTGGTGGGGCCAGTGAACGGGGGCTGCCCTGCCAGCGACTCGTACAACACGCAGGCGAGGCTGTACAGATCGCTGCGGCCGTCCACGTCGGTGCCGCCAGCGGCCTGCTCGGGCGACATGTACGCCGGCGTGCCGATCGCCACACCAGTTCCCGTGATCGTGGTCGCGCCCGCGGCCGCGACGGCCTTCGCGATACCGAAGTCCGCCACGACGGCGTGCCCACTCTCGATGAGGATGTTCTCCGGCTTGATGTCGCGATGCACGACACCGTGCGCGTGCGCGTACGACAGCGCGTCGGCCACCTCGCGGGCGTAACGCAGTGCGTCGTCGATCGGGAGCTGGCGCTCACGCTCGAGCCGCGCGCGCAGCGATTCGCCCTCGACGAGCGGCATGACGTAGTAGAGAAGTCCCTCCGCCTCTCCCGAATCGTAGAGCGGGAGGATGTGCGGATGGCGGAGGCCTGCGGCGATCTCGATCTCGCGGACGAAGCGCTCGCCTCCCGACACCGGCGCGAGCTCGGGACGCAGCACCTTCACCGCGACCTTGCGGTGATGACGGAGATCTTCGGCCAGATACACGATCGCCATTCCGCCCTCGCCGATCTCGCGGTCGAGGCGGTAGCGGTCGGCGAGCGCGCGGGCGAGCTTCGCCTCGAGGTCGGTCATGCGGGGAGGGGGGAGGACGACGGTCGAAGGTACGACACGTCCAGTCCCGCCGATAGCGTCGCTGACTACGTCAGCCGATTGCTTCCTTCAGCATCGCCGCGCCGAACATCGCCTGGCCGAGCGGGCTGCGAAGGGCGAGCTCCCCGGTGCGGAGCCGGGCGTAGAACTGGAGGAGGGTCGGCGTCTCGTCCCGATGCTGCGGCACGACGGAGGTCAGCGCGCCGGCGAGGCGGAAGAACATCGTCCCGCAGAGGATCGCGCCGAGGCGGCGCAGGGCGCGGAAAGTGTCCGCCTGCCCAGGCGAGATGGGCGCCTTCTCCTGCCGGACGAGGAGATCGAGCGCGACCGCGTCGTCGAGGCGGAGGAACGTGGAGAGGACGGCGAGATCGTAGTACGGATGCGTGAGCCCCGACGCGTCCCAATCCACCAGCCACGCACGCGCGCCGTCCCACAGCACGTTGGTCGGGTTCATGTCGTTGTGGCTCGGTACGCGGCGCGGATCGGCGCCGAGCAGTGCGGCGGCGCGGTCGATCAGCGCGGCGGCCGGAGAGGCCCAGGCGGGGAAGCCGGGCTTCACGCTCTGCTCGCGCCAGAGGGCGCGCGCCTCGGCGATCGGGTCGGCGGGCGCGAAGCCGGCCGCGGGCAGGCGATGCAGGCTCGCGAGCACTTCGACGACGCTCGCGATCGCGCGAGGGCGCGCTGCAGGATCGGCGAGTGCGGCAGGGAGCGTTCCGATGATCTTCGGCGAGACCGTCGCGCGCTCGCCCTCGTCTACCCAGGCCAGATGCGGCGCGATCCCGGCGTCGGCGACGCGGCGAAGCAGCGCGATGTGACGGTGCCACTGCGCGCGGTCCGTGTCGGCGAGGACGCGCACGACGAACTCGCCCGCGTCGGTGGCGACGTCGTACACCGCCGCGCCGGAGAGGCCGTGCGGAAATGACTTCACCGCCAGGACATTGCCGAAGCGATCGGCGGGGAGAAGAAGGGCGATGTCGTGATCGGCCATGCCTGAGGTGTCCAGCGCCGGTGTTCAGTAGGTGCTGAGCCAGTAGCGTGGACCGTGCCGGTGCACCTCCGCCGCGACGCCGAACAGGGCGGACAGCCGCTCCGAGGTCAGCACCTCCTCCTTCGGCCCGTCGGCGAACACGCGGCCTTCCTTCAGCATGACGACGCGCTCGATCTCGGGGATGATCTCGCTCACGTGGTGAGTGACGAGCACGACACCGACGCCGGCGCTGGCGAGCGAGGACATCGTGTCGAGCAGCGCGGCGTGTGCAGCGACGTCGAGCGCATTGCCGGGCTCGTCGAACAGCAGCGATTCGGGATCGTGCACGAGGGCACGGGCGATGAGGACGCGCTTCGCTTCCCCCGACGAGAGGTGCGACACCGGCACGTCGGCGAGGTGCGCCACGCCGAAGCGCGCGAGCAGCGCGTCGGCGCGCGAGCGCTGCGCGGCGTCGGGTGAGTGATGGCGGAAGATCCGCGTGCTGCTGAAGAAGCCGGACAGCACGACGTCGCGTCCGGTCGCATCGGTGGAGCAGGCGGCGAGCAGGTCGGGGGTCACGATGCCGAGTCGCTCGCGGAGCTCGAAGACGTTCCACCGGTCGCGACCGAGGATCCGCACGCCACTGCCTTCTCGGGCGAGCGGATAGCACTCGCGCGTGATCGTCTTGATCAACGTCGACTTGCCGCAGCCGTTGGGGCCGAGGATGCAGACGTGCTCGCCGGCGTCGATCGAGAGGGTGACATCATCGAGCGCGGGACGCCCCGAGCGATCGAGATCGCGGACGACCGTGACGTGCTCGAGGGCGATGAGGGGCGCCGCGCTCACTGGATCGGCTGCGGCACCGTGAGCACCGCGTCGTACGCCGGCTTGGGGTGAAGCGCGCGATCGAACAGGAGCGGGTAGTTGGTGCGTCCCGGGATCGGATAACCGTTCTTCCACGAGAGCCCGTCGTGCGCGCCCCAGAAGGTGACGCGATCGAGCTTGTCGCGCTTGCGCCAGAAGATCCGGAACAGCTCCGCGTAGCGCGCCGTGAGCTGGCGCTGGACAACTTCAGGCAGCCCGGTAGCAAATGGGTCGAGGAACTTCTTGAACTCCTCGTTCTGCCACTGCGGCTCCATGAACGACTGGCCGATGATCTGCCCTTCCTTCGTGAGCGGGAGCACGTCGACGTCGAGCTCCGTGATCATCACCTTCACGCCCGCGGCGGCGAAGGAGTCGATCGCCGCTTCGATGTAGCGCGTCTCCGGGTAGTTCAGCCCCCAGTGTCCCTGCATGCCGACGCCGTCGATGCGGATGCCCTGCTTCTTGAGCATGCGCACGAGGCGCACGATTCCGTCCCGCTTCGCGGGGCGCCACGCGTTGAAGTCGTTGTAGTAGAGCTCCGTGTTCGGCGCATACTGCGCCGCGTACTTGAAGGCGAGGCTGACGAGGGTGTCGCCGTTGCCCACGCCTCTGACCCACGTCGTCGGGCGGTACGCACCGTCATCGCCGATCACCTCGTTGACGACGTCCCACGCGTGGATGCGACCGGCGTAGTGTCCAGCCACCGCCTGGATGTGGCTGCGCATCCGTTCGATCTGGTGTACGGGATCGTTGGGCCTTCCAGCAGAGTCGGTGAAGAACCACGGAGGCGTCTGGTTGTGCCAGACGAGCGTGTGGCCGACGATGAACATCTTCTGTCGCTCGCCGAGCGCGACGAAGGCATCGCCGGCGCGGAAGTCGTACACGCCGGGCTGCGGGTTGACGAGCGCCGCCTTCAGAAAGTTGTCGGCCGTGATCGAGTTGAATTCACGGATGACGAGCGCCTGCGTGGCCGTGTCGGTGCCGAGCGCCGTCGCTGCGTCGATGGCGACGCCGACCTTGAACGCGTCGCGATAGGCGTCCTTGAGTGACGTCGCGCGCCGCGCGGATTGCGCGGGCGCAAGATGCGCGCAGGCGAAGACGAGCAGGAAGCTCGCCGCGATGACGAAGCGATTCATCCGTGAAAAGAATACCGAGTGAGGGGACGGCACCATGCCGTCGCACAGCTCACTACATGCCGGGCACCAGCCGCCAGCGCACCTCGCGCGCGAAGGAGGGCCGACTACCCGCGGATGGCTTCGTGTTCCCCCGTCACCAGCCAGGCGGCCGCCGCGTCGCGCGTCTCGAACAGCCCGAACTGGCCGCTCCTCCGCTCCTCGGCGACCATGTCGCCGAAGCGTGGGTTCGGCACGACGCGCTCCTTCGGCGCTACCACGGCGAGTCGCACGCGATAGGTCCGAAGTGTCTGAAGAATCTTGCCGGCCTGCCCGGAATTCAGGTCGAAGAACTTGCGGGGCAGGTTGTCGGCGTGCAGCAGGGCAGCCCGCGAACCGGTCGAGATGCAGTCCTCGATCAATCGCCCGACATCTTCGGCATCGGCGATGTACCGCACACCCGGCTCGCGCTCCAGCAGCTTCATCTCGTTCTCGCGGTGGAGGAGTACTGCGGACTGCGGGGGGAGTACTTCGGAAACAGCGGCAGGACAGAGGGCGCGGCGGCGCGCGTCGTTCAGCCACGGATGTGATTGGCACATCCTGCGCCAGCGTTCGCTTCCCGGCGGACGAATCTGAACAGTTGCGGGTTACTACGCCAGAGTCTGCTAACGCCGAGCTTTATTACGCTAGAGCCTGCTACTGCTCGCGCTCGACGAATGGCCACCACTCGTGCATCGCGTCGTCGATGTGGCGGAGGGCGACGCGGAGCCGGTGGTCGGGTGGCCCACTGACGAGGTGCCAGCGGGTGCGGCCGGCACTCAGCACGTCGGAGAACCGCTGATTCATCCAGGCGCGCAGGTGCTCCCCGTCGCGCAACCCGTCGTCCTCGAAGGGGACGTCCGCGTGGTCGGTGAGGAGGTACAGGGCGCGGGGGGCCATGGCGCCGGCGACCTGCTCGACGCGCGCGCTGGAAGCGCCGCGATAGCGCTCGTGCCAGATGGCGGTCGCCATGGCGTCCGTGTCGCAGAGGAGCACGGGACCACCCTGCCGCGCCGCCTCGTCCTCACGCCGGTTCTGCTCCCGGGCGATCTGGACGAAGTCCTCCTCCGTCCAGGCGGCATCCTCCGGTCGGGCGGCCGGATCGTGCGCGCGCGCGACGGCGAGGAGGTTCACGCTGTACTCGCGCCCATACTCGGGGACCCACTCCGTGCGCGCCCACGCACCGCCCCGTGCACGCAGCGCATCGCTCAGGTTGCGGGCGAGGGTGGTCGTTCCGGTGGACTCGGCGCCGACGAGGGCGACGCGCATCGCGAGGCCGGCTCGCACGGGTGCGGGGAGCGACATCCAGCAGCCGGCGAGATCGCGACGGACTGTTGTGGCGGACAGATGGTAGAGTGACCGAGGGCGATCGAGGCAGACGTGGCGAGCGCCGAACCAGCGGGCGAGGGTCTCGCCGTACTCCTCGGAGCTGAACACGACGTCCACCGGCAGCTCCGGCTCGTCGTGCGCCGCGGCGTCGCCACGCAGGGCGCGCCGCATGACGTCCACGTGGGCACGCCAGATCGCCTCGTCGTCATAATCGACGGGAACGTCGTCGAGCGCGGCGACGACGCGCAGGTCGTCCGCTTCGGGAAAACACTC
>DASVNI010000045.1:0-13940 GCA_036383935.1 Gemmatimonadaceae bacterium
TGGGGTCAGATTCTGGGGTCAGATTCTGGGGTCAGATTCTGGGGTCAGATTCTGGGGTCAGATTCTGGGGTCAGATACCGAAGGTGTCTGACCCCTTGGTGCGAAAGGGCTCTGACCCCGGGCTCTGACCCCAAATGCGAACGGCCGTATTCAGTACCAGTACCTGGTACGAAGTACGGCCGTGTGCCTTTCTGATAGAGCGACTTACGAGGCCTTCCGGGGGGCGTTATGCCAGTCTCAGTACCCAGTACTCACTACTCACGACTGGGTGTGGCAGTTCAGAAGCGCCCCTCCACGTACATATCCATTCTCCACTGATGTGTCGGCTGTATGCCGCGCGCGACGTCGAAGCGGAGGAGACCATCGAGGATGGAGAATCCGGCACCGGCGCCGGAGATCGGGACGCCGACAGCGCTCCAGTTCTGGCGATCCCCTGCCCAGCCAATGTCGCCGAACACCACCGGACGGACGGCGCCCAGCCCCTGAGCGACCTCGGCGCGCGCGAGCCAGAATGCATTGCCCTCCGCGGGGCGGGGACTCGGGCCGCGCACCGTCTGCGAGCCGCCGAGGAACCAGTCGCGTTGCAACGGCACCTCGCCGAACGAGGTGCCGCCGGCCACAGTGAGCGCTGCCGCGCCGTTGAAGATGCCGTGCGACGCGGTCACGTCGAGCGCGGCGCGTCCGTACGTGCCCGTGTCGCCACGCGCCGCCTCGAGACGCAGGTCGTTGAACACCCTGAAGCCCTGCGGGTCCTCGCCGATCGACTGCGTGACGCGCGTCCGGCCGCCCACCCACAGCGCACGCTGCGTCGTGATGTTCGGCTCGAACTGCGAGCCACGCATCGCGCGCGCGAAGGAGAACGTCGTGTTCTGCTCCGCGTTCCGCTCCTGCTCGACGAACAGCGACCAGCTGTGATTCAGCGAGCCACCCTGATTCGGCGCGCCTGAGAGCTCGATGCCGGTCGCGCGATAGTAGAACCCCTCGTCGCGGCCGAAGAGGAGCGCGCCGATCGAGCTGCCCGTGCTCAGCGGATTGCCCCAGTCGCTCGCCGACACGAGCCGGTTGTAGACGGTGAGCCCGAGCGTGCGACGCAGATCGCTGCGGGCACCGGTGATCTCGACGTTCGGCTCCAGATCCGCGACGCCGATACGCGCGAGGGCGTGCACGGAGTATCCGGCGCCAAGCTGCTGATCGAGCACGCCGCCGCCGCTCAGCCCTTCGACGCGATTGTAGCGCAGCGGCGCATAGTCGAGCGCCATTTTGGTGGGGGAGAATCCTGCCTGCGCGCCCATGGAGAGTGCTTGCGACACGAGCGCATCGACCTCGGCCGATGGCATGACCTCCTCTCCCTTGTCATAGATCGACGGTGGGAGATCGGGCGAATGCGCCAGCTTCGTGCTGTCGCACGAGATGCTGATCAGCACCAGGTTGTTCTCGCTGTTGCGATGACGGACGCGCGTGCGGTTCCCCGTGCTGTCGCACCGCATGCGCGCCTGGCGTCGCGCCTCGCGTCGTGCCTCGCGCTCGGCGTCACGCTCGATCTTCGTCTTCGGCGGCCCGCCCACGCTGACCTTCACATCGACCTCGTCGCGCGCCGAGTCGGTGGCGACCGGGATCGGGGCGAGCGGCTCACCGGCGTTCACGTGCTCGTAGCTGAACTTCTGCTCCAGCTTGAAGGGCACGCGTACGAAGCCCATCTGCCCGCCTCCCTGCGCCACCTGCAGCCGCGGCAGCCAGAAGCGTCCCTGATACAACCCGTACTCCACACCGATCGCGCTGATCTCCGCCTTCATCGGGAAGAGCATCGGCTTCATCACCGCGGGCACGTCCTTGAACGAGGTCGAGTCGTCCTCCTCGGCGACGGCCTTGATGTCCATCGGCACGCTCATCCGATACGCTGCCCGAACGAGCTGGCCTCCACTCATGTCGAACCAGAGCGACCCGACAGCGAGATTCCACTTCGGCACGCGCGGCCGGATCTTCAGCTCGCGGAGACGGATGGTCTTGCCGTCCGGGAGACGGAAGGTCGCGGAGTCGCCGCTCTCGAACGTGTAGTACGCCTCGGAGCCCGTGGCGAGCGGATGGACGATCGCTTCCTGCTCGTCCACGTCCTTCTGCGACAGGCTCGCGCCGATCCACAGTGTCTCGCTGCCGGGGAAGTACGGCACCGGCGAGATCCCCGCATCGATCTCGGCGTCTCCCGACTTGCCGGCGATCGGGACGACCGCCCGCGAGCCGGTCACGTCGACGTAGGCACCGATGCCGCGCCGCCACCGGACGCGCGTTGCTTCCTCGCTCCGGAAGGCCAGTCGGTCGCGACCGAGCTTCGTCAGCGCGAGCCCCGCCGAGATGCGCTGATACGTCGTGGCGTCGTAGGAGCGGAGCGCCGAGTCCTGACTGGTTCGCGCCTCGCGCGCGAGCGCCAGGATGGAACGCGCGGCAGGGTCGCGGAACGCGGTTGCGAGGTGCTGGGGAGTGACGGCGATCCGCTTCGGTGGCTTCTTGTCCCGATGGTATCCGGTCGTGGAGTCGCGCGCCGGCGCGGGAGGCGGAGGCGCGGGAGCCTGCGGCTGGTCGGGCGTGGTGGCCTGCAGGAGAAGGGCGGCAACCAGATGAACGAGCATGCGACACTGCCCTTGATGGAGGGGTGATGCCAATGCGTACGAGGAGCCCCGCCGAAGGTTTCCCCATCGCGGCTCCGACCGACGGAACGTAGCTTCTCAGCCGCCTCCTCCCCTGACCAGATGCGCACGCTTCGCTGTCTCGCCGTCCTCCACCTCGCGCTGGCCCTTCCACTCTCCGCGCAGAGTCGCGCTCCCGAGCCCACGCGTCCCGTGGACTGGGACGCGATCGAGCGCGAAGGGGCCACACTGATGCGCGACTACCTGCGCGTGAACACGACGAACCCGCCGGGCAACGAGCTCGCGGCGGCGCGTTTTCTCCGCGACTTCCTGGCGAAGGAGGGGATCGAGGCGCAGATCCTCGACACGGCGACGCTCGGCCCCGGTCGCGCGAATCTGTACGCGAGGGTCAAGGGCAACGGGAGCAAGAAGGCGATCGCGCTCGTGCAGCACATGGACGTCGTGCCCGCGACGCCGAGCAGCTGGAGCGTGCCGCCGTTCTCGGGGGAGCTGCGCGACGGCTTCATCTACGGGCGTGGCGCGCTCGACATGAAGGGCCAGGGTGTCGCGCAGCTCATGGCGCTCGTCGCGCTCAAGCGGGGCGGCGTCCCACTGAACCGCGACCTGGTCGTGATCGCCAACGCGGACGAGGAATCGGGGAGCACGGGCGCGTTGACCTTCGCCGACCGGCACGCCGATCTCGTGCGCGACGTGGAGTTCCTGTTCACGGAAGGGGGCAGCAACTCCGTCCGGAACGGCTCACTCCTCTACTACGGCGTCGGCGTCTCGGAGAAGCGCACCTTCTGGCAACGGCTGACGGTGCGGGGAATTCCATCCCACGGATCGCGGCCGACGAAGGACAACCCCGTCCCGCGTCTCATCGCGGCACTGGACCGGCTCGCCAGGTACGAGACGCCGCTGCACGTGACGCCGGGAGTGAACCGCTACTTCCGCGACATCAGTCGCAACTTCGGAGGCGAGCAGCGCCAGTGGCTCGCGCAGGTGGAGCGTTCGCTGGCCGATCCGCGTGCGCGCGCCTGGATCCTGAGCGACGTGTACTGGAACGCCATCCTGCGAAACACCATTTCCATCACCGGCCTCCAGGGCTCCAACAAGACCAACGTCATCCCCGGGGAGGCATCGGCGGAGGTGGATATCCGCCTGCTGCCGGATGCGGACCCCGATTCCGTGCTGGCGATGCTCAAGCGGGTCGTGGCCGACACGGCGGTGCACTTTGCCCCGCTGATCGTGCCAAAGGCGCCGTTCGAGAGCCCGACGAACACGGACTTCTTCCGGGCCGTGGAGCGCGTCGCCCACGAGCGCGATCCGGAGTCGTTCGTGACCAGCTCGATGCTCACGGGGGCCACCGACCGGCCGATGTACCGACGGCTCGGGATCCTGGTCTACGGGCTCGACCCCTTCCGAACGGATGACGCCGACGAGCAACGAGGGGTGCACGGAAACGACGAACGGATCTCCGTCGCGAATCTGGCTTCGGGCATCCGCTTCGTGTACGACGTCCTCCGTTACGCACAGTGAAACCGAGCTGGAGAACGTGTTGCGCTGGTGCACGGATTCTGTGACATACTTCGCACACAAACTACCGTTCAAGCGGTCCCGAGGGGCTCTCTAGGGGGAAAAGGGGCTGTAACGTACGGCACATTAATGGCACTTCCCCGGGCCAACGGTCGAGTCGGCCGTTGCTGTAAACGGGTGAACTAGCCCAGTTCCACGTACCGGGGGAGGAGTACCATGAAGTACGAAAAGCCCGCTGTTCAACGCTTCGGTTCGCTGCGTGAGCTCACGCTCGGCAACGGCCCGCGAGTGGGCGGGGATGCGACGAGCCTGTACCACCGCTCGTAAGCTCCCACAGAACGGCAGTGAGGAGGGACCTCAGGGGTGACCCTGAGGTCTCTTCGTTTTTCCGGCGGCCGGGCCGGGCGAGCCGCCGACCAAAAGGTCGGGCTTGACGGCGGGTGCGCTGCGGCCCTATCCTGCACGCGTGACCCAGTCCACGCGCAGCTACTACTTTAGCGGCTTCTTTTATTACGGCTTTCCCTACGCGGGCCGTAACTGGAGTCGTACGCGCGAGTAAAATGAGCTGACCGCTCACCGCACACGAACCCAGACGGCCTGTGGAAAACTCCACCGGCCTTTTTTGTTGCCGTCGAACGGGGACGGCGCCTTCTCAACCACCCAGGCCTCCAATGATCATCATCACGCGCTACGACATCACCGACGAAGAGCTCGACCACATCCGGGAGCGGGTGGAAGCGGCCGGCCTCCACACCCACCTCTCGCGCGGCGAGCGGCGCACGATCATCGGGTGCATCGGGGACGAGGCCAAGCTCCAGGAGGTGCCCCTCCGGTCGCTGCCGGGCGTCGAGCAGGTGCTCCCGGTCCTCAAGCCCTACAAGCTGGCGTCCAAGGAGTTCGCGGCGAACAACACGATCGTCCGCGTCGGAGCGAACGCGAGCATCGGGAGCGACGTGCTCACCGTGATCGCCGGGCCCTGCTCGGTCGAGAACCGGACGATGCTGCACGAGACGGCGCACGCGGTCCAGACCGCCGGGGCGACGATCCTGCGCGGCGGCGCGTTCAAGCCGCGCTCGTCGCCGTACAGCTTCCAGGGGCTCGGCAAGCAGGGTCTCGAGCTGCTGGCCGAGGTCCGCGCCGAGACCGGACTGCCGGTCGTGACCGAGGTGCTGGACACGCGCGACGTGGACATTGTGGCGGAACACGCGGACATGATGCAGGTTGGCGCGCGCAACATGCAGAACTTCGCCCTCCTCGCCGAGCTGGGACGCGTGCAGCGTCCGGTCCTCCTCAAGCGCGGTCTGTCCGCGACCATCACCGAGCTGCTGATGTCGGCCGAGTACATCATGGCGCACGGCAACCACCAGGTCGTGCTGTGTGAGCGCGGTATCCGCACCTACGAGCGCGCAACGCGCAACACGCTGGACGTGTCGGCGATCCCGGTACTGAAGCGGGAGACGCACCTCCCCGTCATCGTGGACCCGAGCCACGCCGGTGGCATCGCGGATCTCGTGGCGCCCCTCTCCTTCGCCGCAGTCGCGGCCGGTGCGGACGGGCTGATCATCGAGGTGCACCCGGATCCGGAGTCGGCGCTGTCGGACGGCGACCAATCCCTGAACCCAGCCGCATTCTCTACTCTCATGGATAGGATCGGTGCCTTCGCGGCCGCCGCCGGCAAGTCGTTCGAGGTTCCCGCCGTCGCGGGCGGGCGGGGCGTGTGATCGCCGTGGCCGATGAGGTGGAGCGCCGCGCGAGTGACCCGCTGGCCGAGCTGGCAGACTGCCGGACCCACATCGAGGAGATCGACCTGAAGCTGGTCGCCCTTCTGGCCGAGCGCATGGCGCTCGGCCAGAAGACGGCTGGATTGAAGCGCGCCGCCGGCCTGCCGATCCTCGATCCGCGACGCGAGGCGGAAGTGATCCGGCGTGCCGTGGTCGCCGCGCGGGAGAAGGACCTTCCGACGGAGCCGGTGCGCCAGATCTTCTGGCACATCGTCGGTCTCTCGCGGCGCGCGCAGGAAGAGACGGCGTGATGCGCGCTGGACGCGTCAGCGTCGTCGGGTTGGGGCTGATGGGAGGATCACTCGCTCGCGCGTTGGCTGCGCGAGGAGTGCAGATCGTCGGATACGACCGCGACGCGGAGTCGCTCGCCGCGGCGGTCAAGGAAGGGATCGTCCACGAGCCACTCGACGATTCCCTGGCGGGGGTCGAGCAGGCGGACGTCGTCGTGTTCGCGACGCCCGTGGGCGCCACCGCGAAGCTGCTGACGCGGCTGGGGGACCGGCTCGAGGGGCCGTCGCTCATCATGGACGTGGCCAGCACGAAGCGCAGCATCGTGGCCGCGGCGGAAGCTGCCGGGCTCGGTCCGCGCTACGTCGGCGCGCATCCGCTCACGGGAAGCCATCGATCCGGGTGGGGCGCGTCGCGTGCGTCGCTGTTCGACGAGGCGCGCGTGTTCCTCTGTCCCAGCGCGACGACGACGACGCAGGCGCTGCGGCTCGCCGAGTCGTTCTGGCGTGCATTGCGTGCCGGCGTCGAAGTGCTCGGCGCGGCGGAGCACGATGAGCAGATGGCGTGGCGGAGCCATCTCCCACAGGCGGTATCGACGGCACTCGGGCTCACGCTGCGCGAGGCGAACGTGCCGCGCTCGGCACTGGGACCTGGCGGGCGCGACGTGACACGCCTGGCCGGTGGCGACCCCGACCTCTGGACGGGGATCATGAGCGACAACACGCCGGCGATCCTGCAGGCGCTCGCCGCGATGGAGGAGCAGCTCCGACTATTTCGCGAGCGACTCGCGGCAGGGGAAGACGGCGTGCGCGAATGCTTCGCCGCGGGCCGCGACTGGTTCGACGGGGAGCCGCACCGCGCGCTGACGCCGCGGGGAAACGTCTCCTAGCGTCTCCGCGTGACCACCAACCAAACGTCCCCGCGGACGCTCCACCACGCGAGCTCGCCTTCAGCGCGACCGACGCGTTCTATGCAGTGCGCGGGCATTTGCTCGCCGTTGTGAGGGTGTTCTCCCATCCAGAAGGAGTTCGGATCCAAGATCTAGCTCGTGACGATCTTTAAGCACGACACGGTGGAGAGGCTCGCTGTGCTGCTGCGCGATTGGGCCGACCCAAAGCGCCATCGAGCGCAGCGATGTGGAGTTGCATCGCCTTGTTCGACACGCTCGGCGGGGACGCCGATCTTCTGCGCGCACCGGATGTCGGAGAAACGTTCTGCTCTGCCAGGCGACCGGCGCGAACTATCCCTGATGCAACACGTACGGCAAGCTCGTGAAGTTCGTGCGCGGGCACGGCGGGATCGCTTTTCGTCCGGCTACGGGCATCCTCGACGTAGACCCGCCGTAGCCGGACGAGAGGCGATGCTGCTGCGCACGCCGCGGCTGTGGCCACTCCGCGTCCGTTTCGATCCTAGTGTAGAACGCCGTAGCGGTAGACAGCTACGCGGTCAAAATGCCGCCAACACCTGTCTGGAGTAGCAGTCGATCGTCGACCGATTGGCAGCACCCTTCGATGGCGCTTCAATCAGGCAACGGACGCTCGCCCGGCCCCATATAGAGCCGGGTTCGCGCCTCGAGTATGCCTCTACTGCGACTTGCTACTCGTGAAGGGGGGCGCCACTGACTGTCTCGCGCCCGGTGATCGCTGCTCTGATGCGGGCGCGCCCGGCACGGCCAAGCGAGCACTCCGCGCTGCAAATGGCGAGCGTAACGAACCGCCGCTACGAGATGTAAGGACTGCGCCTCCGCTCACGCGTGGTGCTCTGAACGGACTGACCGTCCCACCCGCTTCGACCCATCCCCCGCAGGATTTTCCTTGTGGAAGGTTAACGACTTTGAGAACTGCGCCCGCGCCCTTGTTCGTGCCCGGTATGGAGTCCAGCGCGATCCATTCCAGCGTCTCGTCGTGACATGCTGCGTCATCCACCAACCAGCTAGAGAAGTTCACGCGCCGCGTCATCGAGAGCATCATCTGCTTGCCGTCCTCGGAGATCGAGAGCGAGTTGATCTCCCGTCCTTCGCGCGTGGTGTTTCCAGCGTCATCTAACGGAATTTGCCTCCACTGGCCGGTCAATGTGTCGATGCGATATACGAACGCTCGAAGACTTGAGTCGACGCGGAACGTGAGATTGGCGCAGCGGCGGATGCTGTCTGTTTGTGTGATGTTGTTGTTCAGCGTGTCCGCCGCGTTGCAGACCTCTCGCAATGGCGTATAGAGAGCGGTTTGCTGGCGTACGCTCACAGGCACGAGTATGAAATCCGCCTGCGGGGAAGGCACCGCAATGATGGGGGTGAGTGAAACGCCCCCCGTCGTAGCGATAGAGCTCCATGAGCCTGAGGGCGCGTAACCGGTGCATTGATAGCCGACGAAGTTATTCGCGGGCACGCTGATATTGCCGTTGGCGCCGATTGGATATTCCATGATACAGGTTGCCGGGGGCGCCGGCATCGTGAACGGAACATGCTGGCTGCCAAAGTCCTTTCTGAGGTTACGGCTGCCGGCGTCTACGAGGGTGACACTGATCTGCTGACCTGTCGCATCAGTAGTATCGATTCTGGTCGTCCAGATCTTGTTGTCGTGATCGGCGGCGTAGGTGTAGCTCAAATACGCCCCGCCAAAGCTCGAGTCACCAGCAGGAACGTAGGTGTCTTGCGACCAGTCGCGCGTGCTTTGGGAGTACTTGTATTGATACGAAAAGCCAACCTCGATGCGCCTCCCACCATGGAAGGGGTTCGTGAACGCCGCGTAGTCTGTACCTGGGCGAGAGAAGAGCGGCTCAGTCGAGTTGCCGCGCTCTGCCATTATTTGGTTGTTGCCGTCATTCCACACGCGATTGCCGCAGAGCGGAGTACCCGGTTGCGTCGCTGCGAGCTTAAGACTCTCGTACATGTCGAGCATCGGAATGGAATCCGTGCGTGTGACATCCGCTACCTGGTAGCGACCATTCTTGGCGCCATTAATGAGATACTGCTTGAGTGTGCTGGCTGTGAGTGTCGGGTCAAAGGCAGTAAGGGCCGCCGCGACGCCGGACACGAGAGGCGCGGCGAAGGATGTTCCAAATTTGAATCCTACGACACCGTTCGGACTCAGTCCGGGCACATACTCGCCAGGTGCGACGATATCGACGAGTTGTCCGCGATTGGTGGAATCCGTCAAGGCGAGAGCCGCTCCGGAGGCTTTTGCGCCGCCTACTACGACAATTCGCGTTGCCAATGAGGAGTCGAGGGACTTCATCGGGGCCAACGAATAGAAGCTGGACATACCATTGTTTCCTGCTGCCAACACAATCAGGGGGCTATTCCCGGACGAGTAGGCCGCGATCGCGTCGACCATTTCTTGTGCGAAAGTCTGTACATAGTCCGAGTCTCCGTGGCTCTTAGGGTCGGGCGCGCGGAGCTTAGGTGGACCCGAATGAACCGTGGTGTCTATGAATCCCGGACCCCATGAGAGATTCACGACGGGATATCCGGCCCTGATTGCGCGCATCGTGGCCGCGATTGACGATGGCATCGCGGGTCCGGAATCCGATGGCGTTGCGGGTCCAATGGAATCTGTCCGGAAATAGCCCAGCTGAGCGTTCCATACGACGCCGCTGATCCCTTGTTGGTTGTTGCCGCGCGCGCCGATGATGGAGGCGACGGCTGTCCCATGTCCACCCCCGATTTGTAGTCCGGTCGAGAGCTCAGCATTCGGAGCTACGTTCCCAACAAAGTCGGAGCCGTTTGCAGTCAAGCCGTCGTCGACAACCGCGACGCGAGGTTTCGAAATGGAACCATTCTCACATCCCCACCCCATGGGAGCATTGATCACGTCCAGCGCCCAGGTCGCGCTCTGGGCCACCGCCAGGTCCTTCCTGGCGTGATAATAGCCTGACGCGAAGACGCCGCCGTCGTTGGGACGGAGATAGAAGTTTGAGATGGGTCCGAGATCGATGAGCTGCGCTCGGCGTACTTGGCTAAGCGATCTTAGAAGTTGCCGTGCACGTAGCAGTGGCCCAGAGGAGCTGTCTCCTGGCACCGGTACAAGAGGAATGGTTACGACGTAGTACCCGTCCTTACCCGTCCCGTCATCTGGATTGAAATCAACCGCTACACCTCCGACGACAGACCCTGACACCGCGGCGATGGCCTGCGTCCGGTCCTGCGCCGTCGCAGTGGGGTTGAACAGGACGAACAGGGCGTTTCGAACCACCTTCTGGCTGATGCTGGGCGCACCGACCAGCACGTTCGTCGGCGCGGTGAGGGAGTCCCAAACGGCTTTTGCAGTCGATCGTGGAGAGATTGGAGGAACAGGCGAACTCTGCTCGAAGTCAAAGGTCGTTGTGGCCCCGTTAATTCCAATAGAGAACGCGTCGACGGTGCCCGAATAGTTGGCTGTTCCGCCGGACGGAGCGCGAAACTGCAGCACGCCGGCACTAGCGTGAAAGCCGATGTTTGGGAACGCGGCGAGGAGCTGCGTCCACGAACACGGGTGCGATTGTGTACAGGGATTGGTAACGCTCGCGCCACCCTTGATCACGGTCGAGGAGATGCTCCACCATGAGGCGCCCGTTTTCAAATCCCAGTGCGTCCAGGTTCCCGAGGCCACCTCACCAGAGCCCAAGCCTGGCTGGTAGTTCAGGTTCGGTGACGTGCTCACGTCAGCGTCACTCAGGTCGTAGTCGACCTGCATCTGCATCATTATTGCCTGAGCCACGCCCGTGGTGCTCTGGCGGTATGTCCAGTAACCGAGCTGCGTGATGTCTGAGAACCGAACGCCTTGATAGTCGGAGAGCTTAAGAGAACGTCCGGTAGTACCCGCGATGGTTTGAAGCTGCGCGCTACCGGTGCCGAGCGGCTGCCCGGTAGGGCCAGAGACAAGCGTGCACGTGGAATCAGCGCACGCGGCATGCAGCTGTTCGTTGTAGAACGACCACCCGTGCATGTTGCCTGGGTACACGACTACCGTGCCGGGACCGTTCAGATACTTGGCGGATTCTTGCGGAGCGAGCAGGCCGCGAATCGGCTCCGTTAATTCGGTGCATGCGAATAGGGCCGCTGCCAAGCCGATTGTTGCTAACAACATGCGAGAATACCTCTGTACGCCGACAGGCATGGGTAGGCAGTTCCAGGGCTGCGTTAGATAGGCAGCGTGAGGGAATGCGGGCGGTACAGCATGAGAGCCATACCGGCCAATCGCCTACGTCGGCGAGCTCAGGAGGAGCGCTATCGTAGACCACGGCAGGCGATCGGTCAATGGCTGAAAAGCATCGCCCCTGCCGCTAGCAGCACTCGCTTACCTCGATTGTCGTGACTGGTTCGATGGACAGCCGACGCGCACGCTCACGCCGCGCGAGTCCGCCCCTTAACTTCCAGAAATGACATCGACAACACCACGCGCGGCGCTCGCGACGAGCGCCGACGCGGGGCGTCCGGCGCTTCGCGTCGTCGGACTGCGCAAGCGCTACGGCGACGTCGTCGCTGTTGATGGATTGGATCTCACCGTCGCGGCGGGAGAGTGTTTCGGTCTCCTCGGGCCGAATGGCGCGGGAAAGACGACGACGATCGAGATCTGCGAGGGGCTCACGGCGTCGGACGAAGGCACGGTCGAAGTGCTCGGCCGACGCTGGGACGACGACGAGCACGCGCTGCGCGAGCGACTCGGGATCCAGCTCCAGGAGACACAGCTCGCCGACAAGCTCACGGTGGAGGAGACCGTGCGGCTGTTCCGCAGCTTCTATCCGCGCGGCCGAACCGTGGACGAGGTGATCGACCTCGTGCAGCTCGGCGAGAAGCGCAACGCGCGCGTCGGGAAGTTGAGTGGAGGACAGAAGCAGCGCCTCGCGCTGGCGTGCGCGATGGTAGGTGATCCGGAGCTGATCTTCCTCGACGAGCCGACGACCGGACTCGATCCGCAGTCGCGCCGACAGCTGTGGGATCTGATCATCGAGCTGCGCGCGAGCGGCCGAAGCATCGTGCTCACGACGCACTACATGGACGAGGCGGAGCGGCTCTGCGACCGCGTCGCCATCGTGGATCACGGCCGCGTCATCGCGCTCGGCACGCCGCGGGCGCTGATCGCGAGCCTGGGTGCCGAGCACGTGGTGGAGTTCACCTCGCCGGGGAGCGAGGCAGTGTTGAGCGCCGAGGAGCTGGAAGCGCTGGACGGCGTACAGTCGGCCCGTCTGCACGGGGAGGAGTGGTCGCTCGAGGTGACGGAGCTGGCGCGCGCGGTGCCGGCGCTGCTGCGCGAGCTGGCGCGGCGCGGGCTGCCACTCGAGGAGCTGGTGACGCACTCCGCGACGCTCGAGGATGTGTTCGTGTCGCTCACCGGGAGGCAGTTGCGCGATGGCTGACCCGATCAGGACGTCCGATCAGCCGGTATCGGCATTCGAGGGACGGCGCTCGCCGCTGCGGGCCGTGAGTGACGCGCGTCTTCCCTGGTACGAGCGCTCGATGGCGCAGCTCACGCTCGTGCGCTTTCGCGAGTTCATTCGCGAGCCGGAAGCGGTGTTCTGGACTTTTCTCTTTCCGGTCGTGCTGGCGATCGGGCTGGGTATCGCGTTCCGGAACAAGCCGGCGGACACGATCGCGGTGGGGATGGTGCGTGGCTCGGCGGGCGCCGACACGCTCGCCGCGCGGTTGACGCGGGCCGGAGGACTCAAGGTGATCGCGTACGCGGATACCGCGGCGGCGCAGAGCGCGCTGCGCACCGGCGACGTGGCGCTCCTCGCCCTGCTCACGCCCGGTGACGGAGTGGAGTACCGGTTCGACGACACCAGGCCGGAAGGACGCACGGCGCGCTTTCTCGTCGATGACGCCGTGCAGCGTGGCGCGGGCCGGCGCGATCCCGTGGGCGTGTCGGAGCTCAAGGTGCGCGAGAAGGGGTCGCGCTACATCGACTTCGTCATCCCGGGACTGCTCGGGATGAACATCATGGGCGGCGGGATCTGGGGGCTCGCGTTCGCGATCGTCGATGCGCGCCGCAAGAACCTGCTGAAGCGGCTCGTGTCGACGCCGATGCGCCACACGCACTACCTCGCGTCGTTCGTGTTCTCGCGCTTCTCCTTCCTGCTCATCGAGGTGGTGGTGATCGTCGGCAGCGCGGTGCTGCTGTTCGGCGTGCCGGTGCGTGGCTCGCTCCTGCAGCTCGCCGTGATCTGCGTCGCGTCTTCGTTGTCGTTCGGCGGGCTCGGTCTGCTCATCGCGTCGCGCGCGCGCACGACGGAGGGCGTGTCGGGGCTGACGAACCTGGTGATGATGCCGATGTGGGTGTTGTCGGGGGTGTTCTTCGCCTCGACGAACTTCCCCGCGGCGGCACAGCCGGTCATCCAGGCGCTGCCGCTGACGGCGACGATCAACGCGCTGCGCTCGACGATGCTGCAGGGGGTGGGTTGGAGCGCGGTGCTTCCTTCGATCGCGATCGTCGCGGCGTGGGGGATGGTGTCGTTCGTGGTGGCGTTGAAGGTGTTTCGGTGGAGATGAACTGCCACTCCCAGTAGGTAGTACTCGGTACCGGGTACCGAGACTGGCATACTGCCTCACGGAATGTGGGCCAGAGGCTGGGGTCAGATTCCGGGGTCAGATTCCGGGGTCAGATTCCGGGGTCAGATTCCGGGCTCTGACCCCGGGCTCTGACCCCGGGCTCTGACCCCAAAGTCGAACGGCCGTACTCAGTACCAGTACCTGGTACGAAGTACGGCCGTGTGCTGTTCAGATAGAGCGACCTGCGAGGCTTCCGGGAGCGAGTATGCCAGTCCAGGTACCAGGTACTCGGTACTACCTACTGGGAGTGGC
>DASVNI010000046.1:0-18935 GCA_036383935.1 Gemmatimonadaceae bacterium
TGCCGCGCCTGCGTCACGGAGTGCCCCGTCTCGATCGACCAGCTCGACGTCATCAACCAGATGCGGCGCAACCTGGTGCTCACCGAGTCGCGCTTCCCCGAGGAGCTGCAGCCGGTGTTCCAGTCACTGGAGCGGAACGGATCGCCGTGGGCATTTCAGGCGGCGGACCGTGCGGCGTGGGCGGAGGGGATGCACATCCCGACGATGGCCGAGCTGGCGGAGCGCGGCGAGCGGCCGGACATCCTCTTCTGGGTCGGCTGCATGGGGTCGTTCGACGGCCGCGCGAAGAAGATCACCGTGGCCTTCGCGCGCATCATGCAGGCGTGCGGCATCAAGGTCGCCATCCTCGGCCAGGAGGAGCACTGCCACGGCGACCCGGCGCGCCGGATGGGGAACGAGTACCTCTACCAGATATTGGCGAAGGACACGATCGAGACGCTCGATCGCTACGCGGTGACGACGATCGTCACGCACTGCCCGCACTGCTTCCATCAGATTGGCAACGAGTTCCCGCAGTTCGGCGGCAACTACGAGGTCATCCACCACTCGACGTACATCGAGCGGCTCCTGCAGGACGAGCGCGTCCCTCTGCACAGCGCCGAGGGGCAGCGCCTCACGGTGGCGTACCACGACTCCTGCTATCTCGGGCGCTACAACGACGTCTACGACGCGCCGCGTGAGACGCTGAAGCGCGCGCTCCCGGTCGTCACGCTCGTGGAGCCGACGCGCACGCGCGACCGTGGGCTCTGCTGCGGCGCGGGGGGCGGACGCATGTGGATGGAGGAGCGCACGGGCAAGCGCATCAACGCCGAGCGGACGGAAGAGCTGCTCGCGACCGGCGCGGACACGATCGCCGTGGCCTGCCCGTTCTGCATGACGATGATCTCCGACGGCGTGAAGGCGAGCGGCCGTGAGGTGCCGGTGCTGGATGTGTCGGAGGTGGTGGCCAACGCACTCACTCCGTCTTCCACCTGAGCCTCCAGAGCGTCACCGTCTGGCGAATCTCTCCATCCACGAACGGCCTCGGATCGCCCTCGTGCGCGAGGCCGAGCGCCTCACACTCGTCGAGGAACTCGCGGAGGGCGATGCGTCCGGGGTCGGCGACGATGGCTTCGCCGCCGCGGACGAGCGTCGCGGCGATGGCGTTCGCGACGAGCGGGGCATACCGATGCTCGTACAACACGTCCGACGCGAGCACGACGTCGAACCGGCCGAGGTCGCGCGGCATGTCCACCCAGTTGACCATGCGGGTGGCGATCGTTCGGCCGGTCGCCTCCTCGACGTTCAGCGCCGCGAACTCCAGCGCGTCGTCGTAGTAGTCGGTTGCCGTCACCTCGGCGCCGGCGAGTGAGGCTCCGATCGCGACGAGCCCGAGGCCGCACCCGAGCTCGAGGACGCGCTGACTGGCGAGCCGCATGACCGTGAGCTCGTCGGCGAGGATGCGCGCCGACGGCCAGAGATCCGCCCAGTAGGGGAGGCGCTCATCGCGGACGAAGTCGTCTTCTCGGATCAGCTCGTCCGCGTTGGCCGGCATGAAGAGCTGAACGCGACGCCCGCCGACCTCGATCTCGCGCGTCGCCGTACGGAAGCGGCGTGACAGCTCGTCGCGCCGCGCCGCCAGGGACTCCGATGTCGTCATCCGGGGAAGCTAGCGCTTCCTCCAAGGTCCCCGTCGAGAGGTAGCGCGCGCAGCCGCGAGCCGGCCGGTCGCTGCAGTGGATCCGGCGGTACGACAAGCAGTGCGTCGGCGGCCGACATCGACGTGAGCATCCCCGAGCTCTGCGCACCGGTGAGGCGCGCGCGCAGGTCCTCGTCGGGGCCGTCAGCGAGAACGCAACGCAGGTAGTGAGTGAGCGGGGCGCGAAGCACGACCTCCTCGTCGAGCACGACCGGCACCGTGCGCCGGTGCGGCCTGGTTGATCCGAGCAGCGTCCGAATGAGCGGCCGCCCGAAGAGCTCGAAGGTGACGAGCGCCGAGACGGGATTGCCGGGGAGGCCGAGCCAGGGCACGTCGAACAGCCGGCCGAACGCGAGCGGCGCGCCCGGTCGCATGCGCACGCGCCAGAGCGACAGGTTGCCGCCGAGGCGACCGACGACCTCGCGCGTGAAGTCGAAGTCGCCGACGGACACCCCGCCCGAGGTGATGATGACGTCGCATCCCTCGGCGCCGCGGAGCAGCTGCGCGAGCGCGTCGGGGTCGTCGGCGCCGATCCAGGTCGCCACAGGCTCTCCGCCGGCGGCGCGCACCGCCGCCTCCAGGGAATAGCTGTTCGACGAGACGATGCGCCGCCCCGAGAGGACATCGGCGAAGCGCTCGATCGGAACGATCTCGTCGCCGGTGGCGAGGATGGCGACGCGGGGACGGCGGTACACGTGCGGCCGCGCGCAGCCGACGGATGACAGCACGCCGATCTGTGCCGCACCGAGTGTCGTGCCGGCCTGCATCACGACGACGCCGGCACGCGTGTCCTCGCCCGCGACGCGCACGTTGGAGGTTGCGTCCCGGTCGTCACGAATCTCGACCGTGTCTCCGGTCGTCGACGTATCCTCGACGCGGATCACGCTGTCGGCGCCTTGCGGCACGGGGGCGCCGGTCATGATGCGCATCGCCGTACCCGGCTCGAGGGCGCGGCTCGCGACGGCGCCCGCCGCGATCGTATCGATCACGCGAAGCCGCACCGGATTCGATGCGGACGCGCCCCGTACGTCGCTCGAGTGGACCGCGAAGCCGTCCATGCTCGCGTTGTCCCAGGGCGGCAACGAAATGGGGGACTCGACGTCTCGCGCGAGCACCCGACCGAGCGCCTCTCGCAGCTCCACCCTCTCGTCGCCGAGTGGAGCGAGATCGGCCAGGACGTGCGCGCTGGCCTCCGCCGCGCTCAGCCTTGTGGCGTTCACGTCGCCGGCAGACGCAGTGACGCCAGGCGCACGGCGAGCGCATCCTGCACTCGCTCGACGGCCTTGGTGGGCACGCTGTAGTTGTTGCACAGCGCGCTGAAGATGAGCAGGCGTCCGTCGGCGGTGGTGACGTATCCCGAGAGCGAGCGTGCCTTGTCGATGTAGCCTGTCTTGGCGTGCACGTTCCCCTGTGCCGGCGTCCCGCGCATCCGATTCTCCAGCGTGCCGTCCACGCCCGCGACGGGTAGCGCGTCGTAGAACACGTGGAAGTCCGGATGACGACGCACGGCGTCGAGCACCTTCACCACGGTGCGGGGCGAGACGTAGTCGTGCCGCGACAGGCCGCTTCCGTCGCGCACCGCGAAGCCATCGGGGGCGGCGCCCCATGCGAGGAGCTGCCGTCCCACGACCTGTTGCGCGGTGTCGGCGCGCCCGACGCCGGTCGCCTTTCGCGCGATCGACTTGAACAGCAGCTCGCCGATCTGGTTCTGCGACGGCTTCTCGAAGAAGGGAAAAACCTCTCGTAGTGTGGGCGAGAGAAGGGAGACGAGCGAGTCGGCGCGCGCCGTGGTGTCGATCGCGCGTCCGTCCACGGCGATGCCGCGCGAGACGAGTGCCTCGCGCAGCGCGGCGACGAACGCCGCGGGATGATCGCGAAAGGCGATCTGGAGGACGGCGGTGTCGCCGGCCACGATGGTGCCGCGCACGCCGACGCCGGCATGCGAGGAGTCGTAGCCGATCGTCAGGTTCGTGCGGTGCGACGCGGAGTCGCTCGCGGACACCGGCCGCGCGACGGTCGTGGCCTGGATGATGAGCGGGGGATAGGTCGTCGCCGGTCGCGTCGTCGCGCGCACCGGGTCCCCAGCGCGCGCGCCCGCACGAACGAGCACCTCGGCGAACCCTTCGTTGAAGTACAGCGCATCGACGCCGGCGCCGTATGGCTCGTCGAGATCGTCCCAGTCCCACCCGTAGCCGAGCGGTGAGTCGGTGAAGGGCGACGGGGCCGCGACGACGCGTCCGCGGATGCGCGTCACGCCGTGCGCGCGCAGCGAGTCGGCCAGATCGCGCAGTGGGATCATCGCGTCGCCGCGCATGTGCGAGCTGATCGACGGATCGCCGTCGCCGCGTACGACGAGGTCGCCCTCGAGCACGCCGCGTCGGATGGGCCCGCGCGCGAGCAGCGAGGTGGACCATCGGAAGTCGGGTCCGAGCTGCGCCAGCGCGACGGCGCCGGTGACGATCTTCATGTTCGACGCCGGCATGAAGAGCTTGTCGGCGTTGCGCGAATAGAGCGTATCGCCGCGCACGGGATCGACGACGACGATGCCCCAGTGCCCGCTGCGAAAGTCCGGCGCGTTCGCCATCGAGTCGATGAACGACGCGAGCGCAGCGCGACTGTCGGCCGGCGTGGCAGCGACGGTGGGTGCCGGTCGCGGCGGGGTCGCCGACGGCACGGTGTGCGCGCCGGCGCAGCCGGCGAGGAGGAGGACGACCGACGATCGAAGGGCGCGCATGCGTGAGGAAGCGTGAGGCGCTGGCTCGCGGCGGACGCGCGCGAGGCGACTGCGAAAGATGGCAGAGAGTGCTCGTGGCAGGAATGCTTTGCTGCCAGCCCGCCGCGTCAGCGTCGAGCGGTGTCCTCGCCGTCGGGAAGCCGACCGCCGATTGCCGCGAGGTCGGACAGCGTATCCACGCTGAGCAGGAGCCGCGACGGATCACCCAGCGCGGCGAGCTCGGACGCGCCAAGTCGTCGGACGGAGGGCAGGGTGTCGTGGAGCGCGCCGGCGCGCCGCTCTCCCGCGGCAAGCAGCCTCTCGCACACGGCGAGTGCCTCGGGCGCGTAATACGCGCACAGCGGCTGCGCGCTGGCCGGCACACCCTGCGTGGGGATCACCGCACTCATGCCCGTCTCGCCAAGGGCCCGCAGGTGCTGGAGGAGTGCGGCGGTGACGAAGGGCATGTCCCAGGCGACGACGATGAGCGGATCTCCCTTCGCGGCGACCAGCGCCGTCCGGAGCCCGTGCAACGGCCCGAGCCCCTCCTCGCTGTCGCGCATGATCTTCATGCCGGGAAACCAGAACGGCGCGCGCGCATCGTTGGCGACGACGACCTGCCGGTCGGTCGCGCTGCGGAGCGCGGCGAGCACACGGTCGGCGATGCGAAGGCCGTCGACCAGCGCGAGCCCCTTGGGCATCCCTTTGAAACGGCGCGCGGCCCCGCCGGCCAACAACACGCCGACGCACCGCGGTCTGGTCATCCTTGGCTCAGATCCGAAGGCCGCGATGCTCGGCGGCGAGGTCGAGCTCCGTCGTCAGTGCCCGCTCCACGATGAGGCTCTCGATGCCGCGGCGCGGTCGTTCCTTGAGGAACCGCCCGCACCCGTTGCACATGACGAGATCGTAGCCCAGCTCGGAGTTCGTGATGCGCGCGATCGTCGGCTCGTCCACCGTCCGGCAGCTCAGGCAGCCCTGGTGCTGCGTGCGCCACTGCGCGTCGCAGCGCGCGCACACCAGCGTGCGCTGTGCGCCGCGCTCGCGGAGCGCGATGTCGGGGTACCCACCACAGCAGGGACACACGATGCGTGTCCACTCCCGCCAGATTGATGCCGGTTCGATCTGCGCACTCGCCGTGCGGAGAAGGGCGTTGCCGACGACGATGGCTGCCTGGCGTGCGATGCGGCGCGAGGGATCACGCGGCGTGCGATCGCCGGTGAACCAGCCGCTCACGAGATCGTCGACGTCGAGCTCACTATCGAGCAGCGATCGCCGGTCGTCGTTCGAGAGGAATCCGGCGACCTCGAAGGCGTCGAGCACTCGCGTGAAGTACGGCATCGGGTCGCCGCAGGAGCGGAGCACGCGAAGCGCATCGTAGCCGACCTGCCCGTTGCGGATTCGGGACTGTGCATGCTCGACGTCCACGAGCGGCTGGCTCTCGGCGCGAATCTCGGCGTGTGCGCGGAGCACTGGTGCATACTGCTCGGCGAGCGTGCTGCGGACGGTCGTAGGACGGGGAGGATCGAGTGTGGGCACGGCGCGTAGGGACGGCGGCGCCGGTCGTGGGCTGAATGCCCGATTGGCGCGTCGTCGTAAGCACGACCGAGCGCCGCGAACGTCACTTGGCTCAGTCCGGCTCGTACGTGGCAGCGAGCGTCGAGTCTTCGGCCACCGACACACGCGTCACACGCGCCCGCGTGCCGAGCGCCGTCTGCACGCGCTGGCAGATGAAGCGCGCGAGCTCCTCTCCCGTCGGCATGAGCCCGCCGTCGGCGAACTCCGGTACGTCGAGGTTGATGTTCGCGTGGTCGAATCGCGCTCGTACCTCGCGCTCCAGCACTTCGTCGAGCAGTCCGAGATCAACGATGAATCCCGTGACGGGATCGATCTCGCCGGTGACGGTCACGTGGCAGACGTAGCTGTGGCCGTGGTAGTTCGGGCGCGCGCACGCGCCGAACACGGCCGCGTTGCGCTCATCGCTCCACTCGGCGATGCGATAGCGGTGCGCCGCCGCGAAGGAGACGCGGCGGGTGAGGTAGGTTGGCATACCGGGAAAGATATGGGAGCGGCTGTGAACGGTGAACGGTATATGGTTCTCAGCCGACCTCGGGACGTCACCGCTTCCCGGGGTCGGCTGAGAACTGTGAACCGATAACTGCTCACATGGCGTTCGCCCTAATGCTGCTCCCCGTAGTCCTCCGGTGCCGCGTCGGTGCCCGACAGCCCCTCGGGCGTCGGTCCTTCGGGCGGGACCCAACCGGCCGCACCTTCGATCGACTCGTGCACATCGGTCGTGCCCTCCAGATCGGGCCCGGGGAGGTCGGCCAGATGCTCGGACTCGGTCGTGAACGGAACCGCTCGGTCACCGAGGAGCAACCCCGCTTCGCGATCCTCCTCCGCGAGGTGCTCGTCGATGTCCAGCGGGCTCTCGGCGCGACGGATGGGATCGATGACGATCTCGTTGGAGAAGTCCTTGATGCCGATGACGTCGGTGAGGATGTGATCGGCGATCCGGCGCTCGCTTTCCGTACCCACGCGGCCGCACAGCGTGACCGCCCCGTCCTTGACCTCGACAGTGATGTCGTCGATGTCGAGGCCGTTATGCGCCGCGAGGTGCTCGCGGATCATGCCGCGCAGCTCGCGATCGTCCAGCTGTTCGAAGTTGTTGAGGTCTTCGTAGTCGCGTGCCATCGGTACCGCCGGGCTAAGGGTCTCCGGCGGGAGCGGCTCAGCGATCGAAGAGCAGCGATGCACCCACCGTCAGCAGCGTCTGTCTCGGATAGAACGACCGTGCCTGCGTCGTGAGCAACGATGTGTTGTCGCTGGAAGCCACGAAGAACGAGTCCGGGTACTTCTGCTTGTACCATCGCTCCGTGACATCGGCGCGCAGCTGAAAGCGGCCAGTGGACACGAACTTCAGTCCGCCGCCGAATGTGAATGCAAACGGGGTGCCGAATGAGTAGCCCGACGCGTCGTCCTTTGTGTTACTGGTGACCACGCCGGCGCCGCCGCGTACTTCGGGGACGAGGTAGTGCCAGCTCTTCCGCCCCGTGAGCGCGAGCGCCAACCCCACGTTCACGCCGTATACCGGCGCGTCCGTCGTGCCGACGATGCGTTTGCCGGCGATCTGCGTCGGGTCGACCACGTTGCGGGTGGAGGACATGCGCGAGAAGTCGCCGTCGAACGACACGGGTCCGCCGAGGTGCAGCTGGTACCGCGCCCCGAAGATCGCCGCGCTCTGCGGCAGCACTTGCGCCGCATCAGTGCTCGCATTCGCCCAGCCGCCGTACGGCGTGATCTCCTGCTTGTACTCGAGGTCCCTGAACGGACTCCCAGCCGGAGGAAATCCGACCTGCTGTGCCGAGAGGGGAAGGGCAATGAGCAGGGCCAGCAAGCCGAACAGAGGTGCCTTCACGCGTTCGCTCCGGGGCGATCGAGAAATGTGGGTTGCATCAGGAGAGGCGCAGGTCGCGACCATCCATCTCCGCAGGCCGCTCGAGACCGAGCATACGCAGGATGGTGGGGCCGACGTCGCGCAGCGCACCGCCCTCGCGCAAGGTGTGGTCCTCGTCGCTGCCAACGACGAGGAAGGGCACGGGGCTCGTGGTGTGGGCGGTGTGAGGACCACCAGTCGCCGGATCGATCATCATCTCACAGTTGCCGTGATCCGCGGTGATGAGCAGTCTGGCACCCGCCTCGTCGGCAGCGGCGAGCACGCGGGCCAGGCACTGGTCCACGGTCTCCACTGCCTTGATCACGGCCGGCACGTTGCCCGTGTGTCCGACCATGTCCGCATTCGCGTAGTTGCAGAGGATGAAGTCGTGCTCCTTCGCCGCGATCGCCGAGCAGAGAACGTCGGTGATGCCGGGCGCGCTCATCTCGGGAGCCAGGTCGTAGGTGGCCACCTTCTGGCTCGGCACGAGCCGTCGATCCTCGCCCTTGAACGGGGTCTCGTGTCCGCCATTGAAGAAGTAAGTCACGTGAGCGTACTTCTCGGTTTCCGCCGTGCGTAGCATGGTGAGGCCCGCTCCCGACACGACCTCACCGACGATCCGCGCCATCGACTGCGGCGGAAAGGCGACCGGGACCTCGAAGGTCTGGTCATACACCGTCATCGTCGCAACGGTCACGGCGGGGCGATCGCGGACGTCGAAACCGTCGAAGCCCTTCACGGTGAGCGAGCGAACGATCTGCCGCATCCGGTCCGACCGGTAGTTGAAGCAGATCACGGCGTCGCCATCACGCATGGGCGCGACCGGCGCGCCCGACGCGTCGACGATCGCTGTCGGAACCACGAACTCGTCGGTCACATCCCGCCCGTAGGCGTCGCGAACCACCTGAAGCGCGTCGGTGGCGCTGGGGCCTGTGCCACGTACGGCGCTGTTGTACCACTTCTCCGTGCGGTCCCACCGGTGATCGCGATCCATGCCGAAGTACCGGCCACCGACGCTCCCGATCACGGCGCGGCCGCGCGCCTTGGCGATCAACTCCTCCAGGTATCCGAGTCCGGACCGCGGCATCGTATCGCGCCCGTCGAGCATGACCTGGATCGCCACGCGCGGCACGCCCTCGCGCTCCGCGAGGTCGAGGAGTGCGAGCAGATGCGAGTCGATCGCATGGACGCCGCCGGCGCCGAGCAGACCGACGAGGTGCAGGGTGCCGCCATTCGCCTTGACGCGCTTGCACGCGTCGACGAACACCGGATTCGCGAAGAAGCTGCCGTCCTTGATCGCGTCGTTGATCCGCACGAGATCCTGCTTCACGACGCGCCCCGCACCGAGATTGAGGTGCCCCACCTCGCTGTTCCCCATCTGGCCGCACGGGAGACCGACAGCCTCCTCCGACGCGGCGAGCAGCGTACGGGGTGCACGCGCCCAGAGCCTGTCCCAGGTCGGAACGGTCGCCATCGCGATGGCGTTGCCCTCGCGCTGCGGGCGATAGCCCCAGCCATCGAGGACGAGGAGGACGACGGGGGCCGGACGTGACGTGGTGGCCATCGAAGCGTGTACGGGGTAGTAGGTGCTTGCCGAGGGGCGAGGCTGGCACGAGCTTCGTCCAGCCCGCGAAATCTACCCGTGTGTCGGCAACGCGACCACGGGACCGACGTGCTCGGCACCGCCTTACCCTCGAGACGTGCGCGCCATGCCCCGTCCCTTCGCCGACTTTTGATGACCGACGTCACCACGCAGGAAGACTGGGACCCAGGCAGACGCCAGGATCTCGCGCGTCCCCGGACCGACCGCCGGCGTATCGGCTGGCGGGAGTTCCGGCGCAGCTATCCGGGGCTGATCACGACGATGACGATCGCCGTCATCGTCTTTCTCGCCATCGACGGGCTGCTGATCTCGCGATATCGGCGGTACCAGCGCGAGACGCGGGATCTGCGCGCGGCAATGAGCGATGTGGAACGCAAGAAGACCGACGAGATCCTGGCGCAGAACGAGAACCGCCTGAAGGTCATGGTCGAGCTGTTCAAGCGTCAGGCGAAGGTGGATCCGACCCTTCACCTCAGCGTCTCGCTCGACAGCGGCGTGATGTACCTCCAGCGGGAGGGAGCGCTGCTCCGCGAGATGCCGATCACCATCGGCCCGGAGCGTCGCGTTGGAACGCCCCCCGACACCGTGCACATCGCGGCGCCGCGCGGGAAGCGCACGGTGGAACAGGTGCTCGACGAGAGCGGCGTGTGGGACGTGCCGGCGTGGGTCTACACGGATCGCGGCCTGCCGCCGGGTGAGGCGCGCCTGAAGGGCGCGCTCGGCCCGGCGGCCGTTCGACTCGATGGCGGGACGGTGATCTACTCGCTCCCGAGCGTCGGGCCGCTCAATGATTCCGCGTATGTCCTGCCGGGTGCGATCCGCGTTCGCGCGAGCGATCTGAGGGCGATCGCGCCGAACCTCCGCCCTGGCGTGGCGGTATACTTCTACTGACCACCGACTCGGAGCCGCACGTGGGACTGCGCAACTTTTTTCGAACCGGTGGCATGCTCGCGTGGGGGCTGATCGGCGCCGTGCTGCTGCTCATGCTGGCGAGCACCGCGCTCTTCGCGCGGACGGCGTTGATCCGGCACGAGCGAGACGTGAGCCGGATGGTGTTCAACGACAACGTCCAGCTGCTGGACGACGTCCGGAAGAGCACCGGTGCGCTCGACGACAGCCTCGCGAGCTTCTCGACGTCAGCGAGCGATGCGATCCCGACGAACCGACCCTACATCGTGGTCAGCATCGAGGACCACCGCCTGTGGTACAAGCAGGGGGACTCGGTGCTGTTCACGACGCAGGTGGCGACGGGGAGCGGAAAGGTGCTGGAAGGCGCCGGTGGGGACGCGCGGTGGAAGTTCGAGACGCCGCGCGGCCGTCTGGTGGTCGAATCGAAGGAAGAGGATCCATCCTGGATCCCGCCCGACTGGCACTTCGTGGAGATGGCTCGCAAGCGCGGGCTGGGGATCGTTCGGCTGAACCGCGGCCAGTCACTGGCGGCGACCGACGGCTCGACGATCACCGTGGTGGGGGCCGACATGGTCCGGAAGTACAAGGATGGCCGAATCGTGCCGATCGAGCCCGGGGTAGAGGGTCGCGAGGTCGTCGCGGGTGGTAACATCGTGATCCCGCCGTACGGCACGAACCAGCGGAAGTATCGCGGGGTCCTGGGGACCCATCGGCTCAACATGGGCGACGGGTACGCCTTGCACGGGACCGACCAACCGGAGAGTATTGGCCATTCGGTCAGCCACGGTTGTGTGAGGCTGCGAAACGAGGATATCGAGACCTTGTATCAGATGGTCTCGGTCGGTACGCCCGTCTTTATCTACTAAGTGTTTAGGCTTCGCTGATCGCACGGTCAGCGAGGCAGATTGACCGGTTGCCCAGGCTGGGTTCCACTCGTAGGGCTTATGGGTCATTACGGATTGCGCGGCTGGCGACCATCGTAACATGGTAGCCTCCAGCCAATGCCATCCGGGTAAGCTCGCCGAGCAGAGGGGGGACGAGGTGAAGGATTCACGTCGACTGCGCGACCGCCGGTTCGGTCGCGCGCTGATCCTGTGCGTGTCGGCCGCCGGCGCCGTTGCTGCGCTGCGTCCGGCGGTCGTGGCGTATGCCGCACCGGCACCCGTCGTTCGTACCGAGGACGACACCCTCAAGGGGCGAAGCGGAAAGCTGCGGGCCGTGCTCGTGCCGCGGTCCGGCCGGCATGTCGGGATCCTGGAGCGCCTGTTCGGCGACTCGCTCCTCCGCACTCCGGGCGTCCACCCGGTCCCGGACAGCGCCGGCGCAATGAGCGTCGCCCTGATCACGATGCGGGACTTCGGCGACAAGCTGGGTGGACGGATCGGGGGCTACCGCATGGGCTTCTGGCCGGCGGAGCGCGGGCGGCGGACCCCCAGTCCGGCCTACGCCAACCCGGAAGGGTTCATCGAGGTCACGCCGGAGAATGCCGATACCCGGATCTCCGAGCATTTCCGGCTCCGCGACTTCCTGACGCATGACCAGGAGGCGGTGTGGCCAAAGTACCTGGTGCTGCAGTCCTCACTGGTTGATAAGTTGGAGCTGGTCATCGCGCAGCTCGAATCGCGCGGCATCCACGTGACGCACATGCAGGTCATGAGTGGATTCCGCACGCCGCTGTACAATGCGCGCGCGGGCGAACGCGGGGGACGCTCCAAGATCAGTCGCCACATGTACGGCGACGCGGCCGATGTCTTCGTCGACAACGACGGCGATGGCCGTATGGATGATCTGAACCACGATGGACGCATCGATTACAGGGACGCGCGGGTGATTCTGGACGCGGTGGAGCAGGTGGAACGACAGCACGAAGATCTCGTGGGTGGCGTCGGCGTGTATCGCGCGACACGCGCCCACGGGCCGTTCGCGCATGTCGACGTCCGGGGCAATCGCGCGCGTTGGGGACGGCGGTGAGCGGTCAGCCGTCGCTCGGGAGCCGTCTCGGCGGATTCGGCGCTGCCCTGTTCTTCGGGCTGGCGACGATCGGCGCCGTGCAGTTCCTGCGTCCGGAAGGCGACTTCGCGACGGCGCCCCTCAGCAACCTCGCACATGCCATGTCGGCGCCGGCGCCGGCAAGCATGCCGCCCACGGCGTCGCCCGCGGCAGACGCTTTCGGCGAGAGCGGCCAGGTGAAGGTGCGACTCGCCCTCCCCGGAGCGCACGTTGAATTTCCGATCGCGATCGCCGGTAGCGGCGACTCGCTGACCTATCAGTGGGTGAACGCCGTCGATCAGACCTCGCCCGGCGCCGCGCGGCCGCTCACCGCGGCACCGACGATCGCGCCGCGGACTCCGGGGTTCTACCATCTCGCCGTGATTCGCGGCGCGACGCGCGAAGTGCTCTCCGAGCCGACGCTCGTCGTGATGGTGCCATTCGAGCGCAAGTTCGGCGATTGGGTCAACGGCTACCGTATCGGGACGTATCTCTCCGAGCAGTTCGGCGGTCAGTACGATCGGCCGGTGGGCTTCGTCGAGGTGACGCCGTCGATGCTCGACCTCGCGATCACGAAGCACCTGAAGCTCTCAGACTTCGTGACGCACGACGATCAGGGCGACGTGTGGCCGAAGTACGTCGCGCTCAATCCGCGCCTGCTCGACAAGCTGGAGCTGATCTTCGCCGACCTCGGAAGCCGTGTTCGACCCGGACTGGCGGTGGACATGCACTCGGGGTTCCGCTCGCCGTCGCACAACTCGCGGGTCGAGCGGGCGGCGCGCGACAGCCGGCATCAGTACGGTGACGCGGCGGATCTCGCCGTGGATGCAGACGGCGACGGCAGGATCACGATGACCGACGAGCTGCTCGTCATGCTCGCCGTCGAGCGCGTCGAGTCCGCACATCCGGACCTCGTTGGCGGTCTCGGTCTGTACACGAGCCGGCGCTACCGTACGCCGTACGTGCACATCGACGCGCGCGGAAAGCGCACCCGCTGGCAGGGCTGAGGACCGCGCGGGCTACCGAGCAGGAACTCGGGCGCACATACTCACGTATGTGCGCCCGACATGTTTTTCGGGTACGGCTCGCTGACGGAGTGTCACGATGAATCCCTATCTGCGCGACAAGCTGCTCCAGAAGCTCGAGACGATGGCTGACGAGCGCGGCTATCAACTGCTCGACTATGCGGAGTTTCTCGAGTCCAAGTACGCCGAGCGTCAAACAGCCGGCACTGCGGCGGCGGGGAACCCGCTCAGCCGGTTCGCCGATGCGGTGGAGGAGAAGCTGCGCGCCGGGCGGGTGAGCGCGACGACGATCGCGGAGACGATGAACCTGATGAACAAGGCGGTCGGCGTTCTCAACGGGGCGGCAGCGGCGGGGAAGTCGGTCGCTTCCGATCTGATGAGCGCGACCTCTCGCGTCGTCGACGCCGCGACGGCGGCTGCCTCAGCGCCCGCCGCCCCGAGCTCGACTGGCGGCACGACTGCTGCGACTGGAGGAGCCGCGCCGAGCGGCGGCTCACCGCCGCCGGCCGGCGGGGCACCGCCGACCAGTGGGCCGACGACCGACCCGTCCAACCCGAAATAGGGAGCTACGCGTGAGCGAGAGAAGCGAAGGGGAGGCGCGGCGGAAGCGCCGCGGCGCGAGCGCGACTGCAGCGCGCACCCGTGGCGCTGGCTCGCCGCGCACCGGCGCCAAGCGCACCGTGATGTACTACATCAAACAGCTGCCGAACTACCTGCGGCTGCTCGGCGGCTTGCTGGGCGACCGGCGCGTCAGCGTGGTGGACAAGCTGCTCGTGGCAGGCGCGATCGCATACATCGTGATGCCGATCGACCTCATCCCTGATTTCATTCCGTTCCTCGGCGAGGTGGATGACGTCTTCGTGCTCATCCTCGCGCTGCAGCGGCTCGTCGCGAACGCCGGCCGGCCGGTGCTGCAGGCCCACTGGTCGGGGACGATGGAGGACCTGGCGGACCTGAATCTGAAGGAGGCGCTGGCGGCCGCGGCGTTCTTCCTGCCGCGGGGCATTCGCCGGAAGCTGAAGATGATCGGGCGAGCGTGATCAGGTGCTGGACATGCGGAACTCCAACCGAAGGTGCGAAGCGCCGGAGGGAGGAGCGATAACTGCGCTAACCGCTTCGCCGCACTGGACTTCGGCCGTCTCGGCGCCTACGTTTCGCCATGGCGACCACAATTCGTTCCAATTCGCGGCCCGCAGCACAGCCCCAGGCTGAGCGCGGGCCTTCGCGTTCCGAGGCCGTGAACGGCGCGTCGCGCGTCCGAGCCGACGTCGCGCTGACCTTCGACGACGTTCTGCTGTCTCCCCGGCATTCGGTGACGCACCCGAAGGACGTCTCCACCAAATCCTGGTTCAGCCGCAAGATCGAGCTCAACATCCCGCTCGTCTCGGCCGCGATGGACACCGTGACCGAGTCGGAGATGGCGGTCGCGATGGCGCGTCAGGGCGGCATCGGGGTGCTGCACAAGAACATGTCGATCGACCGGCAGGCGATGCAGGTCGACATCGTGAAGCGCAGCGAGAGCGGTGTGATCAGCAACCCGTACACGCTCCCCGAGACGGCGACGCTCCGCGAGGCGACGAACCTGATGAACCGGTTCCGCGTCTCCGGCGTACCGATCGTGGACGGCGACGGCCGCCTCGTCGGAATCCTCACGAACCGCGACCTGCAGTTCGAGCGCAGCCTCGATCGCCCCGTCGCCGACGCGATGACGCGGAACCTGATCACCGCGCCGCAGGGGACGACGCTGGACGAAGCGGAGAAGATTCTTGGCAAGCACCGCATCGAGAAGCTGCCGGTGGTGGATGCCGATGGACGGTTGAAGGGACTGATCACCGTCAAGGACATCCACAAGCGCCGGCAATTCCCCGGAGCGAACAAGGACGAGATCGGGCGCCTGCGCGTAGCGGCGGCGATCGGAGCGGGGGGCGATTTCCTCACGCGCGCCAAGGCGTTGATCGACGCCGGCGTGGATGCGCTGGTGGTGGATACCGCGCACGGACATGCCGACGCCGTGCTGGAGGCGACGGCTCGAGTTCGCGAGACCTTCCCGGACATCCAGCTCGTCGCGGGCAATGTGGCGACGCGCGAGGGTGCACGTGCGCTCGTCGAGCGCGGCGTCGACGCGGTGAAGGTCGGCGTCGGCCCCGGATCGATCTGCACGACGCGCGTCGTCACCGGTGTCGGCGTTCCGCAGCTCACCGCGGTGTTCGACGCCCTTGAAGGAGCGGGGGACGTTCCCGTGATCGCCGACGGCGGCATCAAGTACTCGGGCGACGCCGTGAAGGCGCTCGCGGCGGGCGCGTCGAGCGTGATGATGGGCTCGATGCTCGCCGGCACGGAGGAGAGCCCGGGTGAAGCGTTCCTGCTCGAGGGGCGACGCTTCAAGATGGTGCGCGGGATGGGATCGCTCTCGGCGATGCAGGACGGGAGTGCCGACCGCTACTTCCAGGAAGGCGAGCTCTCGCCGAAGAAGCTCGTACCCGAGGGGATCGAGGGACGCGTGCCGTACAAGGGTCCCGTGGGCGACGTGCTGTTCCAGATGGTCGGCGGTCTGCGCAGCGGGATGGGTTACGTCGGCTGCGGCACGATCGACGAGCTGCGCACGAACACCGAATTCGTTCGGATTACCGCCGCTGGGCTTCGAGAGTCACATCCGCATGACGTGCAGATCACGCGGGAAGCGCCGAACTACAGCCTGTGATCGCGTGAATCGTTGACACAACCGCAGATGCCGAGTGCTTGACAAGCTCGACATCTGCGGTGAAGATGTCGCCCTTCCTCTACTGCATACAATTTGTATGCAGTTTGCATCTCCAAATTGAAACTCACGCACGCTACCGCTCTCAGGAGTCCATCCGATGGGGTTGTGGTCACGTAAGAGTATTGCCGTGCTCCAGCGCGAGGCGGCCCAGGAAGGCGAACATGGACTGCGCCGTACGCTCACGGCCGCCAACCTGACCTTCCTCGGCATCGGCGCGATCATCGGCGCGGGGATCTTCGTGCTGACGGGCAATGCCGCCGCGGTGTACGCGGGGCCCGGCGTCGTCCTCTCGATGGTCCTGGCCGGCGTGGCGTGCGGCTTCGCGGGACTCTGCTACGCGGAGTTCGCGAGCATGATCCCGATCGCCGGATCGGCGTACACGTACGGGTACGCGACGCTCGGTGAGCTGATCGCCTGGATCATCGGGTGGGACCTGATGCTGGAGTATCTCTTCGGCGCGGCGACGGTCGCGGTGGGGTGGGCGGGAAACTTCGTGCCGTTCCTCGCCGAGTTCGGGATCGTGATCCCCCCGGCATTTACGAACGCGCCGTTCGCGGTGGACGCAGCGAATCATTTCTCGCGAGTGCCTGGCGCAACGCTCAACGTGCCTGCCGTCGTGCTCACCGCCCTGATGACGGTGATCCTCGTGATCGGCATCAAGGAGTCGGCGCGGTTCAACAACATCATCGTCTTCATCAAGCTGGTGATCATCTTCCTCGTGATCGGCGTCGGCTTCGCGTACGTGAACACCGCCAACTGGCACCCCTTCATCCCGGCGAACGCCGGCAAGTTCGGCGAGTACGGGTGGAGCGGCGTCCTGCGCGGCGCGGGGGTGATCTTCTTCGCCTACATCGGATTCGACGCGGTGAGCACGGCGGCGCAGGAAGCGAAGAATCCGCAGCGCGACATGCCGATCGGCATCCTCGGCTCGCTGTTCGTCTGCACGATCCTCTACATCCTCATGGCGCTCGTCATGACGGGGATGGTGCACTACTCCAAGCTCAACGATCCGGCGCCGATCCTCGTCGCCGTGGCGGCGGCGGGCCCCGCACTCGCGTGGCTGCGCTACGCGGTCGAGATCGGGTCGCTGGCCGGACTGGCCTCGGTGGTGCTCGTGATGCTCATGGGCCAGCCGCGCGTGTTCTTCTCGATGGCGCGCGACGGGTTGCTCCCGCCGGTGTTCGGCAAGGTGCACCCGAAGTTCAAGACGCCGTACATCACGACGATCCTCACCGGGTCGGTCGCGGCGATCGTCGCTGGCCTGTTCCCGATCGGACTCCTCGGACAGCTGGTGAGCATCGGGACGCTGCTCGCCTTCGTGATCGTCTGCGCCGGCGTGTGGGTCCTTCGCGTGCGGTCGCCGGAGATCCCGCGCTCCTTCAAGACGCCGTTCGTGCCGCTCGTCCCGATCCTCGGCATCCTGAGCTGCGGCGCGCTGATGGTCGGCTTGCCGCACGACACGTGGATCCGGCTCATCATCTGGCTGGTGCTCGGACTGATCGTCTACTTCGCGTACGGCAAGAAGCACTCGCTCCTCGGCCGCGCGGCGGCAGCGCCCGCGTTGGGCGACTGATCCTTTCTGCGGCATGAACGACGGCGCGGCGCCCTTCGGGGCGCCGCGTTCTTTTCGTGCATAGATTGTCGAGGCCATGACGACCGATCTTCTCTCCGTTCCGCCCAACCGCCGCGCCGCGATCGAGCGGCTCGCGGCCGAGCTCACGCCAGGTCGCAAGGTGGCGATCAGCACGCACCTCAACGCGGACGGCGATGGGTGTGGGTCGGAGAGCGCGCTGGCGCGGCTGCTCGCGGCGCAGGGTCTGAAGCCATGGATCGTGAACCCGACGCCGTGGCCGGACATGTTCGACTTCCTGCTCGGTGACGACGTCGACGATCGCACCTCGCGCGGATCGAAGGCGTTGCGCGGGATCGATCTGCTCGTGGTGCTCGACATCAGCGACGTGAAGCGCCTCGGCGTGCTCACCGAATCCGTACGCGCGCTCACCGTCCCCAAGCTCGTGATCGACCATCACCAGCCGTCCGACGATCCCGCGGGGACGATCATCGTGTCGGACACGACCGCGTGCGCGACGGCCGAGCTGGTCTTCGACCTGGCCATGGTGATGGGGTGGGAGATCACGCCCGCCATCGCACGATCCATCTACACCGGAATGCTCACGGACACGGGGGGCTTCCGGTTCAGTAACACCTCACCGCGCTGTCTCACGGTGGCCGGGCAGCTGCTCGCCTGCGGCGTCGATCCGGAAGAGATGTACACGCGCATCTACGCATCGGCTCCGGCGGGACGCGTGCGGCTGATGGCCGAGGTGCTCGGCTCGCTGCAGGTGGACGAGGCGCATGGACTCTCGTGGCTGACGATCGGCGCCGACGCGCTCGAGCGGCACGGCGTGAAGTCAGAGGACCTCGACGGCATCGTCGAGCATGCGCGCTCGATCGCCGGGACGCGCATGGCGCTGCTCTTCCGCGACCTCGGCCACGGCAAGGTGAAGGTGTCGTTCCGCAGCGTCGGCGGGACCGACGTCAACGCGTTCGCGCGCAAGTTCGGCGGTGGCGGCCACGCGAAGGCCTCGGGCGCGATGCTGCCGGGCACGCTCGACGAGGTGCGGGACGCGGTGGTCGAAGCGGCGCGCGCGACCCTGGCCGTCGGGGGAGAGACGACTGCGCCGACGCGCGGTTGACGGTTATTCTTCACGGATGTCTACGACTCTCCAGGAGCGCCTCGCGCAGTCGCTCTCCCGAATCCGGAATCCGCGCACCGGCGCCGACCTGTTCAGCACACAGCAGGTGCGCGACATCGCGACGACGA
>DASVNI010000047.1:0-3487 GCA_036383935.1 Gemmatimonadaceae bacterium
TGGATCGACGACTACGAGCGCTGGCTGCGCGCTCACGGAATCCTCCGATCATGAGCATCGGGGTCAGAGCCCGGGGTCAGAGCCCGGGGTCAGAGCCCATTGCGCCAAGGGGTCAGACACCTTCGGTATCTGACCCCAACGTCTGACCCCAACGTCTGACCCCAACGTTGGATGTCGTTCCGCATCGCCGCATCCCCGCATCCCCGCATCGCCGCATCCCCGCAAATGATCCACGTCGTACTCGTTCATCCCGAGATCCACTGGAACACCGGCAACGCGGGGCGCACCTGCCTCGCCACCGGTGCGACGCTGCATCTCGTCGAGCCGCTCGGCTTCTCGCTCGGCGAGCGTGAGGTGAAGCGCGCGGGGCTCGACTACTGGGAGCACGTCGACCTGCGCACGTGGCCGAGCTGGTCGGAATTCGAGCGGGCACTCCCAACCTTGGGCGAGCCATGGTTCTTCTCGACGAAGGGGAAGCAGCTGTTCTGGGATGCGCCGCTCGGCGAGTCGAAGGACGTCGTGCTCGTGTTCGGGCGGGAGACGGGCGGGCTGCCGGAAGAGCTGCACGAGCGGTACGCCGAGCGGATGGTGGCGATGCCGATCGCGTCGCCGCTGGTGCGGTCGCTCAACCTGTCCACGTGCGTGGGGATCGCGACGTACGAAGTTCTGCGGCAGCAGCACCTCCACACGCGCTCATCATGAAGGTCGTTGCCGGACACTCGCATTCTCTCCTCCTGACGTTCGTCGTACGCTCGGTCGAGGGTGTGCATCACCTCTTCCTGGATCGGCCCGACGAGACGCTGCGCGCCATCGTCTCCTTCCTTCGCGGTCCCGCGGGCACCTCGCCCCGATAGCGGCGAGGGCTCGAGGACCGACGCCCCGCGACCGATGGCGCTGCTGTGAGCCGGAAAGTACGTTCCGAGCCGCATCGTCCCACGAGCGCTCCGTGTCCGAACCTTCGAGTGCGCTGGAGCTGGCCCTTTCCGACCGCTATCGCTTCGAGCGCGAGCTCGGCGTCGGCGGGATGGCGACGGTTTATCTCGCCCACGACCTCCGCCACGGCCGCGCACTGTACCTTCGCGGCGCACCGGAGCGTCCAGTAACGTACCTTCGCGTCATCCCCAATTGGGTTTCGAAGATGGAACACGCGGTGGACGACGCAAATCCCGGAACAGGGAGATGGCCTGGGTGGATCGACCGCCGACGGAAGTGATCGACGTACGCGAGGCAGTGAACGCCGCGCTGCTGGAAGTCGAGCCGCAGTTGAGCGCCCGCCGCCTCGACTCCGTCGGCGACATCCTCCCCGGCATTCTCGTCCTCGCCGAGCGTGAGAAGCTGCGCGGCATCCTCCTCACCCTCCTCTCCAACGCCATCCGCTTCGCCAGCCGCGGCGGCTACGTGATGGTCGACGTCGGCTACCCGCTCAACGTGCCGGAGGAGTTGGAGAACACCGTGATGCTCCGCGTCGGCGACAACGGACAGGGGATCGCGCGCGAGCGACAGGAGGAGATCTTCGCGCCCGCGCCGTCAGGTGAAGAGAGCGTGCGGCCACCGCTCACCGGCCCGGGCCTCGCCGTCAGCCGCCAGTGGGCGCGCGAGATGAATGGCAACATCCGCGTGCGCAGCGAGGAAGGGAACGGCTCGGTGTTCACGCTCGTGCTACCGCGGGCGGGCTGAGCGGTCGTCGTCAGCCCGAGCGAGCGCTCATGAATGACACTGTTTCGCGCCGGCACTTCCTCGCTGCAGCAGCGTTGGCTGCCCCCGGCGTCGCCGCCGCGCTCGATCTCGCGCGACCCGGAGCACTGCACGCCCTCGCGCCAATCGCGCGCCCCGCGGGCACGCGGATCAAGACGAGCCTCAACGCTTTCTCGTTCATCGAGCTGCTGGAGGCCAACGCGAAGGACGCGTCGAAAGGCATCGACCTGTTCGGACTGTGCGACTTCTGCGCGCGTGCCGGCTTCGACGGTGTCGACCTCACGGGCTACTTCTTCCCCGGCTACCCGAACGCCCCCGACGACGCCTACCTCTACAAGCTGAAACGCCACGCCTTCGACCTCGGACTCGGCATCAGCGGCACCGGCGTCCGCAACGACTTCACCGCCGCCGACCGCGCCATTCGCGCCGAGGGCATCGCTCGCGTGAAGACGTGGATCGAGGTGGCGGCGAAGCTCGGCGCACCGGCGGTGCGCGCCTTCGCCGAATCGCAGAAGCCCTTCAAGAACTGGCACGAAGCATCGGGCAATGCGAGCCGCGATACCGTCGAGGGCTGGGCGGCCGACGCGCTGCGCGAGTGTGCCGACCATGGCGGCAACTTCGGCGTGATCGTCGCCGTGCAGAACCACGCCGACTTCATCACGACGGGCCCCGAGCATCTCCACCTGCTCGATCGCGTGAATCATCCATGGTGCCGGGCGGTGGTGGACACCGGCTCCTACCTCACCGCTGATCCGTACGCCGACATCGCGCTCCTCGCGCCGCGCGCGGCGAACTGGCAGCTCAAGGAGATGGCACGGCCCACGCTGCCGTCGCCGCGCGTCGACATCAAGCGCGTCGTCGGGATCGTGCGCCGCTCCGGCTATCACGGCTATCTGCCGATCGAGACGCTGCGCATGGGGCGCGTCGACTATGATTCGTTCACCGCCGTTCCGAAGCTGCTCGCCGAGCTGCGCCAGGCACTGGACGAAGTCCCCGAGGTCTAAACGCATGCGCCCCATTCGCTACAACGTCGCCGCGAGTCTCGACGGCTACATCGCCGACGCGCAGGGCGCGTTCGACTGGATCCCCGACGATCCGACGGTGGACTTCGAGACGCTGTTCAAGCGCGTCGACACCTACCTGCTCGGTCGTCGCACGTACGACACGGTGCGCGACACCGCCACCGCGCCCTTCAACCCGGGTGCGCGCGTCTACGTGTTCTCGCGCACGCTGACGCCGGGGACGGAGCAGGGCGTCACGATCGTGCGCGATGATCCAGTCGCCATCGCGAGATCGCTGCGGAACGAGGATGGGCCAGGCGAGATTTGGCTGTTCGGCGGCGGCGAGCTGTTCGCCACGCTCCTCGCCGCGGGGCAGGTAGACCAGGTCGAGATCACGGTCGTGCCGGTGCTGCTCGGCAGTGGCGTGCCGCTCGTGGCGCATCTGCCGGCGCGGAGCGCGCTCTCGCTGATCGACACGCACGTTTATCCGTCGGGAATGGTCGCGCTCCATTACAAAGTGCTGGCAGCGGAGGGCGCGGCCCAGTAAGGTTCGCGCATGCCGGACGATCCCGCCCCCTCCCGGCGCCGATTCCTCGGCGACGCCTTCGCCCTCGGTGCCAGCTCGCTCATCCTGCCTCATGCGCTCGGCGCGACGCACGCGTCGTCGAGCGGGGCCAGGGCGGAGAGCGACGATGCAGACGTAGGCGTCGCGCCCCTCGAGCTCCCCTCGAAGGTGTTCGTCGACCACGACGGCACCGGCCTGAAGGAGACACGGCGCACCGGAGCGCGCT
>DASVNI010000048.1:0-1640 GCA_036383935.1 Gemmatimonadaceae bacterium
CCATTCCTGCCGCCCCTTCGAGCAGCAGCTGAGCCGTCAGCGCCGCGACCCCCTCTTCTCCCTCTCGTTCCGTCCTCGCTCCCGCATCGATCACCGCCGAGATCGAGACGAGCGGCAGCTTCGTCACCGGAGCGACGACCAACCGCATCCCATTCGGCAGCGTCGTTCGAACGAACGACGGGAAGTGATAGCTCCTCGGCGCCGTGGGCTCGGGCCGCGGCGTCGGTACATTCTCTCGCGTCGCGGTGGTCATCGTGCTCCGGCCTCCGCCAGCTCCTGCGTCGGCACGCCGACGACCGTGTCCCGCGGGACGTAGAGCAGACCAGCCCGATTCTCGACGCCCAACCGACTGCGAGCAAACGCATTGACCTGCTCCACCGTCACCGCGCGATAGCGATCCGCTTGCACGTTCACGAGCGACGGGTCGCCGAAGTACGTCGCGAAGAGAGACAGCTTGTCTGCGCGGTCGCCGGCGGACTGCAGCGACACGATGAGCTCTGTCTGGATGAGCGTGACGGCGCGCGCTACTTCCTCCGCGGTGACCCCTTCGTCGTGCATGCGATCGACTTCGTGGTGCACGGCGCGCTCGAGCTGTTCAGGAGTCGTCTCCGGGCGGGCCGTCACGTCGAGCACCAGGAGATCGCTCCCCTTCGTGAGATCGTACGTGAAGGACTGTGCCTCGGCCGCGACCTGCTGCTCCCGCACCAGCCGCCGGTGTAGGCGGCTGCCCTTCTTCAGCCCCAGGATCGCTCCGCACACGCTCGCCGCGTAGTACTCGTCGCTGCCGAAGACCGGTGAGCGAAAGGCGAGAAAGAGTCGCGAGAGGACCACGTCGTCCGGGACGACTTCGCGCAGCGGCCCGCCCAGCGTTGTCGGCAGGCTCATGTCCGGAAGTGGCGGCTTTCCTCCGCCACGCGGGATCGGACCGAAGTGGCGCTCCACCAGCCGTCGCGCCTCCTCGCGGTCGAAGTCTCCGGCAATGGAGAGGACGGCGTTGTCGGGCGTGTAGTACGTCGCGAAGAACTGCTCGATGTCCTCGAGGCTTGCCGCGTCCAGATCACTCATCGAGCCGATGAGCGAGTGGTGGAATGGGTGGCTCGGCGGAAAGCACAGTGCCGGGAGCCGTTCCCACCAGCTTCCGTACGGCTGGTTGTCCATCGACCACCGCCGTTCGTTCTGCACGACGTCTCGCTGCGTGTCGAGCTTCTGCTGCGTCATCGCTGGCAGCAGATAGCCCATACGATTTGCCTCGAGCCAGAGAGCCAGCTCCAGCTGGTTTGACGGCACGGTCTCGTAGTAGTTCGTGCGGTCGAGCCAGGTCGATCCGTTCAACGTGCCTCCGGCGCGCTGAACCAGCTCGAAATGCTCGTTTGCGCCGACGCTCGCCGACCCCTGAAAGAGCATGTGCTCGAACAGGTGAGCGAAGCCCGTGCGGCCGGCCCGTTCGTTGGCAGAGCCGACGTGATACCACAGGTTCACGGCCACGATCGGTGCCGTGTGATCTTCCGAGAGAGTGACGAACAGCCCGTTGTCGAGCCTGAACGTCTCGATGGGTATCTGCATTGCCGTAAGCTGTATGCGTGACCGGGTCCGGGGTACCGGCCCGGTGAGAGATGCGTGCGACGCGCGGCGCACCTCGC
>DASVNI010000049.1:0-2618 GCA_036383935.1 Gemmatimonadaceae bacterium
TGGGAAGGTCACGGCCGCAAGAGAGGCACCGCGATCGTTCCAGGGCAGGCGCTGAGTATGGAGTGGGGCTTCGGCCAAGTCATTCCCCTCGACAAGCAGATGCATCACCTCCTGCAGATTGGGCTCGTCGGGTACGACCAATGGCAGGTGAGCAGGAACTCTGGTATCACGAGCCGATTGCCCCCGTATGCAGGCGCTCGTCTTCGGCGCTTCCTGGACACGCGCCGCAAAGTAGCGCGCTCACGGCCGCGCCCGTCGCGGCGTCGCACTGCCCTCGGCGTCAGGGTGTCAGGCCCTCCCCGACGGCGATCCAGCAGTTGTTCCGACGGTGAGGCGCAATTCGCCCGTCGACATTTATCGGATACACCCTGCGCCGACTGCCTCGCACTCCTTCGTCGATGACGCCTCCAACCGCCACACCAGACATGGTCGCTCGCTCCATCCCGCCGACCGCGCCCGTCTCACCGCCGCTGAACGAGGACGCGGCGGAAGAGGCGACACACCGGCTCGTGCCGATCCTCGTGATGGCGCTCGTCGTCGTGGTGCTCGGCGGCGCGACCGACCTCCTGCTCGATCGGCCACGGTCGTGGTGGTCTCTCCATGTCGCGGTCGAGGTGGGGATCATCGTGCTGAGCCTCGGCTTTGCCGTGGTGCTGGGGCGCGGATGGTGGAGCGCCGCGCGCGACCTGCGCCAGATGCAGGCGGTCCTGGCGGCGACCACCCGCTCGCTCGCGGAGCGGCAGGCCGAGCAGGAGGCGTGGCGCCGGCGTGCAGAGGCGGAGCGGGCGGGCTTCGGCGAGGCCGTCGACGCGCAGTTCAGAGCGTGGGGGCTGACGCCGACCGAGCGAGAGGTGGCGTTCCTGCTTCTGCAGGGCCACGGACATAAACAGATCGCTGGCCGCACGGGACGCAGCGAGCGCACCGTCCGCCAGCATGCGGTATCTGTCTACGAGAAGTCCGGGATCGGAGGCCGAGCGGAGCTCGCGGCATTCTTCCTCCAGGATCTCTTCCCGCACGACGAAGTGAGATTGCGCGAGAGCGAGACACCCTGAACGGCGTGCGAGGTCATCCCTCGACTCGCTACGCTCGCTCGGGATGACAGGACTGCGGGCTAGGCTCCCGTCGTCTCACGCCGCGCGATCCTGGCGTACCGTCGCGCGTGGCCGAATCGACGCACGGCTCGTGCGCAGCGCGTTGAGGATCACGGCGATGTCGATCACCTCCTGCAGCAGCGCGCCGATCGCCGGCCTGATGTAGCCCGCGCCGGCGAAGAGCATCGCGAGGCCGCTCAGTCCCAGTCCGGTCCAGATGCTCTCCCGCGCGATGCGCACCGTGCGCCGGCTGATCTCGATCGCCTCTACCACCCGCGACAGGTCGTCGTTCAGGATGACGACGTCCGCCGCCTCCGCGGTGATCCCGCCGCCGTGACCGGCGAGTGCGATGCCGACCGTCGCGGCGCTGAGCGCGGGGGCGTCGTTCGTCCCGTCACCAACCATCAGCACGCGCTCGCCGTCGCGCACGAGATCGGCCACGACGTCCACCTTGTCCGACGGCAGCAGCCCGCCGCGCGCCTCCGTCACGCCGATCTGCATCGCGACAGCCGACGTGTGCGCGACGGAGTCGCCCGAGAGCAGGAGCGTGCGGCGCACCCCCGCGTCGCGCAACGCCTCGAACAACTGTGGGAGCCCGGGCCGGATCTCGTCCGCGAACTCGATCACACCCGCGAACTTGTGGTCGACCGCCACGTGCGCGCGCAGTCCCTCCCGGTCGGCCGCGTCGGCGAAGGGGGCGCCGGTGTCGCCACCCACACAGTCCACCACGAACCCGCGAGCCCCGACGCAGACGCGGTGCTGGTCTACCACGCCCGTGACACCGCGCCCGGGAGACTCGGTCACCTCGGTGACGGGCTGCAGCTCCAGGCCGCGCTGCTCCGCGGCGTCCACGACGGAGCGCGCGAGTAGATGTCCCGATGCACGCTCGACGCTCGCCGCGAGCCGCAGCACGTCGTCGTGGGCGAGGCCGTCGGTGCCGATCACTCCGCTCACCGCCGGCACGCCGACCGTGAGAGTCCCCGTCTTGTCGAACACCGCGGCGGTGACGCCCGCGAGCTGCTCGAACGCGCCGCCGTGTTTCACGACGATCATGCGCCGAGCGGCGCGATTGACACCCCCGATGATGGCGATCGGTGTCGCCAGAATCAGTGGGCAGGGAGTCGCGACGACGAGCACGGCGAGCACGCGCTGCAGGTCGCCACTCACGACATAGGTCGCCGCGCACGCGACGAGTGTCACGGGGGTGAACCAGACGGCGTAGCGATCCGCCAACCGCTGGAGCGGCGCCTTGCTGCTCTGCGCCGACCGCACGAGCTCGACGATCCGCGCGTACTGGCTCTCACCGGCCGTCGCCGTCGCGCGCACGACGAGCGCACCATCGACGTTGAGGCTGCCGCTCTTGAGCTCCTCCCCTGCCTGGGCGCGCAGGGGAACGGGCTCGCCGGTGATCCGCGACGTGTCGACGTGCGACGAGCCGCTCTCGACCACGCCGTCGCACGGGATCATCTCCCCTGGCCGTACGAGGAGATGGTCCCCGACGGCGACCTCCGCCACACCGATGTCGTC
>DASVNI010000050.1:0-12996 GCA_036383935.1 Gemmatimonadaceae bacterium
CCGTCGTTGGTGAAGGTATGGCTCGGGGTCTGGCCGGTGGCCGTCGTTCCGTCGCCGAACTGCCAGGCGTAGCTCAGGTTCTCGGTGCGACCGAGATCGCTGCGACCCAGATCGGGATCGGTGCTGGCCGAAGCATCGAAGGCGATCGCGGAGCCTTCCTGCTGCGTGCCGCTGAACGAGAACGCTGCAGTGGGCGACCGGTCGCCCGCCTCGAGCGCGTCCTGGAAGTTCGCCTGGAGCAGCGAGAGAACGTCGTAGCCCGTCGACTGCTCGATCCTGTCCACCGTGGTGAGGTACTTCTGCCACGGATCGTTTCGCACACCGGCCACGTTGGGCATGTTGACCGCCATCACGGTCAGCCCCGACACGTCGTCCCAGCTCTGGACGTTGCCGCGCGCGAAGGGCGCTCCGCTGTTCATCGGCCCGATCAACGCGACTTTCCACGTGCTGTCGGGCACCGCGATCTTGCCTTCGTTCTTGAGGAAGACGAGCGCGTGCGACGCCGAGTAGATCGGCCCGGTGACGATGTACACGGCGCGACCCGCCTTGGCGGAGTCGCCGAGCGCGTTCTCGAACTGCGCCCACACGCCCTGATTCAGGTCGGCCTGCTGCGGGACGATGTTGGAGAGATAGAACGTTCCCGCATTGTCCACGTTCGCCGCGGTGCGGTCGGCCGAGCGGGCCATGTGGCCGCGGTCGAATCCACCGTTGGTGTAGTCCGACGTGAAGATCTGCTTGTCCGCCGGAAGGTTCGGGTCGGCGGTGAAGCAGTTGCAGCGGTCCTCGGCGCCGAACTGACGGTTGTCCAGCTCGTACGCGACCCAATTGGGCGTGCCGCGCGACTGGTTGTACGAGATCACGTACTGCGGCCGCGTGATCAGGAAATCGTTCGGCGTCGATGCGTCTGCGGCGGTCGGATCGCCAAACTCGTCGTTCTTCGAATAGTTCGCGAGCGGCGCCGTGACCGGCGTCTCGATGGTGATCGACGTCGACGCCGTGGTGGTGAAGACGTACGGCGTGCCGCCGGCGACCGGGGTCGCGGTGATCTTGAAGCGCGGCTTCGACGCTGACGCCGCGACTGCCTGGACGAGGACGGTGTTCGGAACCGGTAGGACGTCGGCGATCGCCGGGTCGAGCGCTTCGACGGTGAACGTCGCCGGAATGATCGTGCCCTGGTTGGCGGTGCGCGCTGTGAGGAACATGTTCGCCTGGAAGCCGGGCGGCAGGCTCGTCGTGTTCCAGCCGACGTCGAGCCAGTTGATCGACGGCGTCGTCACGGTGATGGCGAAGGACGCGGACACGGTGATGTCGTTGTCGATCGACGTCGCGGTGATGGTGACGGGGTTCGCGCTCGCCGCCACGCCGGTCACGAGACCGGTCGCGTCCACCGTGGCGACCGTCTCGTCGCTCGACGACCAGCTCGTCGTCGCCGTCGTGACGGTCTGGCCGTTCTCATCCTGCGGTGTGGCGGCGAGCTGCGTCGTGCCGCCGGTGAATGTCGTCGCCGAGCCGGCGATCACGACGTGGTCGAGCGGACCGACGGGGAGGGCGCCAGCGCACACGTGCTTCGGCGTCGCGCTGTTCCGCGGCGCCGGCGCGCCAGTCGAGAAATCAACTGACAGGTCCTTCGTGTACGCGCATCCCGCGTCGCCGCGAATCGCGGCGGTCGAGTTGCTCAGCACCGCCGTCGTCTTCGCCCCGCAGTCACTCGCGGTGGGGCCGAAGCTCACGATGTCGACGACGCCGGCGGGACAAGTGCCCGAGAGCGCCGTCGTGGAGGACGCCAGCGCCACCTTACCCGCCGTGGCGCCCATCGCGATCGTGCCGATCGCATTCGGCGTCGGCAGTGCAGCGGTGCCGCCGGTGCCCTGCGACTCCTGGACGAGATAGTACCCGCCCGCCGGGATCGACCCGCTCAGTGCGGTGACCTGCCAGGTCGTACCCGCGGCTGACGCGTACTGCACGCTCCATCCGTCGACCGAGACACTCGCGCCGCCGGGGTTGAACAGCTCGATGAAGTCGTTCTTCAGCGTGGCGCCTGAGTTGCCGCCGCCGCCGTACACCTGACTGATGACGAGGGTGGGAGGGGTGATCCCATTCGATCGGCGTGGCGCCGACGGGGACATGGGGCGCGGCATGGTCGGCACGTCGGTGCACGACATGACGACGGAAACGACGAGCAGCGCGTGCAGAGCGCGTACACGGGGGAATCGCATCAGAGTCCGAATGAGAGGCTTGCGATGCATCGCTGCGCATCGTCGCGCGGCGGGGAGTGCATCGGGGCCGGCGGCAGGGGGCCGGCGAAGGCGCGGAATGTAGGAGCGGGGCAGTGGTCGCGCGAGCGTGTCAGAGCAACGGGCGGGACTCGGCCGGGTAACGATTCCAATGCGCGAGACTTTGTGCCCCAATTGGCAGATGCAGCCTTGCGAGCGTTACGTTATCGCCATGGACCGAGATCACGTACCGATCACGAAGCGCCGGCTGCTATACACTCTGGCTGCGGGATTACTTCTGCTCGGCGGATGCATCCCACTCCCGGGTGGCCATGCGCTCACGCGCAAGACGGTCGCATCGAAGGAAGGGGAGGGGACGCTCGTGGCCGACGACGGGGCGCGATGCTCCGTGCCACCCGACACATTCGCGGCGGTGCAGGCCGGCGACGAGCACGCCTGTATCTGGAAGGAGCGCGGGGGAAAACCCGAGCACACCGCGGCGCCCCCGCGTGTCCCGGACCCGCTCTACTAGCGCGACGCCCCTTTCGTCTCGACGGCCTTCACGCCACGCCGTCCCGCACACATACTCTCTGCGTCGTTCAACCGACGAGTGCCCGCCGCCCCGAAACTCCCCGGCGGCGCTGTGCGTCAGGGTTGGACAGCCTTCCGAACGACCTACGAGCACCCCACCTCGAGACGCATATGCCAGTCGCCGGCACGAAGCTTCGCAAAGCGTACGTCAACCTGAACTACCCCTTCGTCGTTCTCCGCTTCGAGGACGGCCACGAGATCCGCATCGCGCAGGGGAAGGTGAAGACCTTCGACGCCTACACGGGCGAGGTGATCCGAGTCGTCGCCGTGTTCGACGCGACGGCGAAGGAGCGCGACCTGCTCGAGTCGGTGCGCGCCGAGGAGCTGCCGGACGCCGAGCCGCACGAGTCGCGATGACGCGGGCCTGGCGCATCGCGCTTCCGTTGGTGGCGCAGCTCGCGGCGGCGGGATGCGCCGTCGGTCAGGGCGCGGGACGTCCCGCGCCGGCCAACTTCGTGCGCGCGGACACGGCCAGGCTCCATCGCACGCTCGACTCGCTGGCCGGCGCGCATCACGGGACGGTCGGCTACGCGGTGCTCAACGTGGACACGGGCGAACGGCTGGAGCGTCGCGGTGACGAGACCTTCCCGACGGCGAGCCTGATCAAGGTGCCGGTGCTCGTCACCGTGTACGATCTCGTCGAGCAGAAGAAGCTCTCGCTCGACGACCCGCTCACGCTGCTCGCCATCGACAAGGTGCCGGGCTCCGGCAACCTGCAGTTCATGCACGACGGCGCGAACCTGACGGTGCGCGACGCGGCGTGGCTGATGACGGTGACGAGCGACAACACGGCGACGAACCTCCTTCTCGACCGCATCGTGATTCGCCGCGTGTGGGAGAAGATGGAGAAGCTCGGTCTCCCGCACACGAAGGTGCACTCCAAGGTGTACCTGCGCATGGCGAGCGTGGCGATGGACAGCTCGGTGAAGTACGGGCTTGGCGTGACGACGCCGAACGAGATGTCACGCCTCTTCGCGCTCCTCGCCGACGGCAAGGCGGTGAGCCCGAAAGCCGACAGCGCGATGCTCGACATCCTGGCGCACAACGACGACTACGCCGGCGTGCAGCGCTACGTGGACAGCCTCACCGTACCGCACAAGACGGGAGCGACGGATCAGGTGCGCACCGAGTGCGCGCTCTTCCCACTCCAGTCGCGCGTCGTCGCGTGCGTGCTCACGAAGGAGAACGTCGACCAGCGCTGGCTGATCGACAACGACGCGCAGGTGACGATGGCGCGGATGGGACGCGCGATCGTGGAGGCGTGGCCGAGGAAGCCTGAACCGAAAACACCGTGAGTTGGTGAGTTGGATAGTGAGATGGTGAGTCGGTTGGTGAGGCAGTTGGAAACGGCCTCGGGAAGCAGGAGCTTCCTGAGGCCGTTTCGCAACCACACATGCACCGACCAACTAGCTCACCCTCCAACCGACCAACTCACCGCAGTTCGGGCACGCATCGTGCTATACCTAGAGGCACGCGGGATGAGATGGACGAAGGGAGGGGCCCGTGAGCGCACTTAGCGGTGGGGACCGCTAAGAAGCGCCATGAAGCGCGGACGGCTAGCTTGCTAGCAATGTCCGCGCTTCGTGTTTTTCCCCCGGTCGCCGACGCGCTCGCGTGGAGCAGACCGATCGTCGCGCTCGAGAGCTCCGTGCTCGCGCAGGGACTTCCCATTCCCGCGAACAGGGAAGCGGCCGAGCTCATGACGAGCGCGGCAACGCGCGCCGGCGCGCTCGCCGCCATCACGGCCGTCATGCAGGGCGTCTGCACCCTCGGCGTGGACAACGACGAGCTGGAGCGACTCCTCCGTCGCGACGGTATAAGGAAGGTCTCGGCGCGCGACCTCCCGGTCGCCGTGGCGCAGCGGGCCGACGGCGCCACCACCGTCGCCGCGTCGCTGGCCATCGGCGGCGCGGCCGGCGCCACCGTCTTCGCGACGGGAGGGATCGGCGGTGTCCATCGTGACGCGCCCTTCGACGAGTCGGGCGACCTCGACGAGTTGGCCCGGACGCCGATGGTCGTCGTCTGCGCGGGCGCCAAGTCTATCCTCGACCTCCCCGCCACCCTCGAGCGGCTGGAGACGCTTGGCATCACCGTCGTCGGCTATCGCACCGACGAGCTGCCCGGCTTCTTCACCCAGACGACCGGGCTCCGGCTGCCGGCCCGCGCCGAGAGCGCCAAGGAGGTTGCCGACATCCACCGGGCGGCGCGGGCGCTCGGCCGGACCCAGGCGACGCTCGTCGTCCAGCCGCCGCCAGCCGACGTCGCCCTCGACGCCAAGCTGGTGGACGGCGCCGTGGAGCGCGCGCTCGGCGAGGCCCGGGCGCAGGGGATCCGCGGCGCAGCGGTCACCCCCTTCCTCCTCGCCGCCGTCGAGCGGGCGACGAGCGGGCAGTCGCTCCGGACCAACCTGGCCCTCCTCGAGGAGAACGCCTTCCTCGCCGGCGCGATCGCCGTGGAGCTGGCCGGGGGCTGACGGCCGTATTCGGTCGCCGTGAGGCAGTCGCGACTCTGACCCCCGCCGACTCTGTCAACTGGGGTCAGAGTCAACCGACTCTGACCCCACCGACTCTGACCCCACTGACTCTGACCCCACTGACTCTGACCCCACTGACTCTGACCCCGGCGCCTGACCGGGCGGCTCTGACTCCTGCCGCGGCGATCAGGGAACGTCGGCCCGTCCTCTGCAATTTCTTCAGAGTTGAGTCGTCAAGAGATTGAACTTGCCGCTCACCGAATGGTACTATAGGGCACCCCTCACGAGCCGGAGGCTTCAGTCCCCATGCCCACCCCGTTCCTGAGCTCGGAAGAGTATGACGAGCGCGCCCACCAGCTCTACAACGAAGGTCAGTACGACGAGGCGTTGTCCGTTCTGCGGGAAGGGCTCACACTCTACCCGACGTCGGTAGAGCTGCACATCGGGTTTGGTTACGCGCGACTCGCCCGCGAGGAGTTCGCCTGGGCGCGCCGCAGCTTCGAGGAGGCGCTGGTCCTCGAGCCGGAGCACGAGGACGCACTGGCCGGCCTCGGCGAGACGCTGCTCAAGTTCGGGCTCGAGGATGCGGCGCTGCGCTGCTTCCGTCGCACCCTGGAGCTTGGCTACGCCGACGACCTCGACCTGATGCTCCAGATCGGCCGCGCACTGTTCCGTGAAGCGTCGCTCCGCGAGCGTCGCGAGCTGTTCGCCGTCTCGCAGGAGTTCTTCGAGGTCGCGGTGCAGCAGGCGCCCGAGAGCGCCGAAGCCATCGCCTGCGTCGGCTACGCCCAGCACCGGCTCGGCGAGGACGACGCGGCCGTCGCGTCGCTGCGCAAATCGCTCCAGGTGGACAACGAGCACGCCGAGGCGCGCATCTACCTGGCGAACATCCTGTACGATCGCGGCGACTACGAAGCGTCGCTGTACCACTTCGAGCGGACGTCCACCGAGGATCACTGGGACGAGCTCGGTATCTGGCGGTTGATCGAGCTGAAGCGAGCCGCGTACAAGCTCGCCGAGCACGATGCGGATCTGAAGCCGTGGGAAGATCGGCTGCAGGAGCTCGGCGGGGAGCTCGACGACATCGACGAGCTGTTCATCGAGATCGATGGTGCAGTGGCGAGTGAGAGCGGCGAGGTCGAGGTGGCTCGAGGCCAGCTCGAGCTGTTCGGCACGCTTCTTTCCTCGCTTGTAGACTCCAAGGCGGAGGATGGAGTCGAGACCGAGGAAGTCGAGATCGGCGAGCATTCCATCCTGACGCGTGAGGGACGACAGCTCACCGGCTCGTGGGAGGAGATCGTGCGATCGATGCGCGACGCGGATACGGAGGGGGCAGGTGCGGGGGAGGGAGACGGCTCGCTGCGCGACTACATGACGCAGATGGCGCGGCGGACCTATGGGGAGACGGGCGTGCGCGTGCCGAGCCACGACGCCGAGCTGTTCGTTCGCGGCCACGCGGACGCGGGGATCTTGCGCATCGTACGATGACCGCCGGTTCGCAGCGGGCCGCGCTGGACGCCATCCACTCGGCCCGCCCGATCATCGCGCGTCTGAGCATGGCGCGCGACAAGGAAGATCTGGCCGCCGATCTCATCGAAGCGTGGACGGCGACGGAGAATGGTCTCCGTTCACTCATCGGCGGGTCGTCGCTCGGGGGACAGGCGCTGATCCGCGAGCTGCGCCAACGTCATTTCCTGTCGCTCGACCAGGCGAATGCGCTCGCCGAGTTTTTCGCGGCGCGTGAGCGCGCCTCGCGCGTCGACTACACGCCGACGGAGGGGGACGTCAACGCGTCGCGCGACGCATTCGTGAAGCTCGAGGCCGGGCTCATGGGCGACGCCGCGACGACCGCCGCACCCGCGGGTGCGAACGCGGCGCCGGTTGCCGGAGCGGCTGCGGACACCGGGCGGCCCAAGTCGGGCGCGTACACGCCGAACGGTCCGCTCGATCCCTCGGCACGCGAGCGGTTCGAGGGGACGCCAACGGCAGTGCCGCCCGAGCGCGCGCGGTCGAGCTGGATCGCGCCGGCAATCGGGCTGGCCGCACTGCTCGCCGTGGGCGCCATCGCCTGGTATGCCGTGGCAGGGCGCAATCGCGGCAGCGGTGCACTCGCCACTGGAGTCACGGCATATCGCGAAGGACGGCGTGAGGCCGCAGCGGGCGACTTCATGAAAGCGGCGAAGGACGACCCGAACGATCCGATGCCGCACGTCTACCTCGCACGCATGGCGCGCGAGGCGGGGAACATGCAGACCGCCAACGCGGAGGCGGTGACGGCGGTGCGACTGGGACCGAACAACGGCGCCGCGCTGCGCGAGCTCGCGTCGGTGAGCTTCGCGCAGCAGAACTACGACGCGGCGCGTCGCTTCTACATCCGCGCCGTGCAGGCGGACAGCAGCGACAAGCTCTCGCAGGGCTTCCTTGGTTGCTCGCTCATCCGGCTGGGCCGCATCGACGAGGGGATGCGTTGGATCAACCGCGCCGGCCCGGGTGCGTGGAGCGGGTGCGCGCCGCAGCCCGGCGCGCAGCCGGGAGTGCAGCCTGGGATGCAGGCGGTGCCGCCGGCGGGAGCGTTGCCTCCTGCCGCCGGCCAGTATCCACGCTGATCGGCGCGCGGCGTCGAGCGTAGTCGCCCGCCCGACCGCCTCCGCCGCGCCCAGCATCTCCGTCGCATCGTGATCGCGTTCGACCACGTCGGGAAGCGCTATCGCAGCTTCACCGGCCGCGAGATCCGCGCGCTCGACGATCTCACCCTCGAGCTGCGGCCCGGTGAGGTGTTCGGGTTGGCGGGCCCGAACGGCGCGGGGAAGACGACGCTGATCGCGCTCCTGCTCGGCTTCCTCGGCCCGAGCGAAGGGACAGTGCGCATCGCGGGGCTGGAGCCGCGACGCTTCATCGAGCGGCACGGCGTCGGCTATCTGTCCGAGCTCGTCAACATTCCGCCGGCGTGGCGCACGGACGAAGCGCTGCAACGCTACGCGCTGCTCGCCGGCGTGGAGCGCTCACGGCTTCGCGCGCGTGTGGACGAGGCAATCGACCAGCTGGGATTGAACGAGCACCGGCGCAAGCGAGTCAAGCAGCTCTCGAAGGGGAACCTGCAGCGGCTCGGTCTCGCGCAGGCGCTGCTGTGCGAGGAGCAGGTCGTCGTGCTCGACGAGCCGACGCACGGACTCGATCCCGTATGGACGCAGCGCTTCCGCGATGTCGTGACTGCGCTGCGGCGCGAGGACCGCGTCATCCTCATCGCGTCGCACAACCTCGACGAGCTCGCGCGGCTCGCCGATCGTGTCGGCATCCTGGACCATGGCCGGTTGCGACGCGTCGTCGCGATGCGTGGCGGCGGCGAGCAGTCGGAGGGCACGACGGCACCGTATCGCATCGCGCTGGCGCGCGGCGCCGAGCTCGTGCCGGAGGTCTTTCCCGGCGCGCGCGACGTGGGGCAGGGCGAGCTCGAGCTCGACTCGCTCACGTTGGAGGAGATCAACGCCGGCATCGCCACGCTGATCGCGCGCGGTGCGCTGGTGAGTCTGGTACTGCCGACGCACTCGCTCCTCGAGCAGCAGTTCCGCGAAGCCGTGTCCGCCGCCGGCGAGGACGTGGCGTGAGCGAGTCGAGCGGGGTGAAGCGCCGGCACGCGCGCGTGGGAGCGTACGCGCTCTGGCAGCTTCGCGACTACCTGAAGGACCGCGGACTGCCGACGCTGATCGTCGCGACGCTGTCCGGCTACCTCGGGCTCAGCCCGATCATCGAGCGGATGCCGAGCCGGGCCGATGTCGTGCCGCCGGGGCTGCTCGCGCGGTTCGGCTCGGCGGACGCGGTGTACGCGGCGCGGATGATGGAGTTCAATCACGCGTTCCTGCGCGGCATCCTGGGCACGATCGTATTCGTCGGCGCGCTGTTCGCTATGAACGGCATCGTCGCGAACGATCGCAAGCAGGGGTTCTATCGCTTCCTGTTCGCCAAGCCGATGACGCCGTCGCGCTATTACGGTCAGGCATTCTTCGTCCACTGGGCGGGGTTCGTCGCCGTGATGATCGTGCTCGGACTCGTCTATGGCGTACTGATCTGGCCCGTGCTCTCGCGTCCGCTGCTCGTGGTGGTCGCGCTGATGTTCGTCGCGTACTCGGGGATCGCGTTCCTGCTGTCGGCGGCGGCGCGGTGGGACTGGATGTCGCTCGTCGTCGTGACGGTGGCGGCGACATTTCTCTGGGGGAAGTACGGCGCGTCGACGCACCCGCTCGCCAGGTTGCTCTTCCTGCTGCCGCCATTGCATCGCGCCGACGACGTGTACGCGTCGGTGTCGGGTGTTCCGATGTATGCTTCCGGTGCTCCAACCGTGATTCCGTGGCCCATCCTGATGTGGCTCGTAGGATACGGTGCCGCGTGTTTCGCGGCGGGGCTCGTCGTGCTGCGCTATCGCCGTCTCGCCATCGTCTAACGACTCCATGACCGTCTCAGATCTGTCGTCCGTTGCACTCGATCCCGCGACCGTTCGTCGCACCACTCTGCCGAACGGACTGCGCGTGCTCGTGCGACGCGACACCTCGGCGCCCGTCGTCGCCATCGTCACGTACGTCAGCGCCGGCTACTTCGACGAGACCGACGACGTCGTCGGTATCGCGCACGTGCTCGAGCACATGTACTTCAAGGGAACGCCGACGCGTGGGGTGGGCGAGATCGCGCGGCAGACCAAGGCGGTGGGCGGCTACCTCAACGCTGCGACCATCTATGATCACACGAGCTACTATACCGTACTACCGTCCTCGAGCTTCGCGGCCGGCCTCGACGTGCAGTTCGACGCGTACGCCAACTCACTGATCGATTCGGAGGAGCTGGCGCGCGAGCTCGAGGTGATCATCCAGGAGGCGAAGCGGAAGGAGGACAATCCCGGGGCCGTCGCGACCGAGACGTTGTTCGCCGTGCTGCACGATCGGCACCGCATCCGCCGCTGGCGCATCGGGCGCGAGCCCGGCCTGCGCGCGCTCACGCGCGACGCGATGATGCGCTTCTACAGAAACTTCTATCACCCGGGGAACACCGTGCTGGTCGTCGTCGGCGACGTCGATCCCGACGAGGCGATGGCCGAGATCACGTCGCGCTACGGCGCGCTACCCGCCGGCACGCCCACGCGCATCGCGGGACCGGAGGAGGAGCACGCACCAGGCTTCCGCTACCGCGAGTGGACGGGCGACATCGGGCAGGCGCAGGTCGCCTTCGGCTGGCGCACGCCGCCCACGCTCGACGACGCGACGCCCGGGCTCGACCTGCTCGGCACGATCCTCGGCTCGGGGCGCGCGTCGCGACTCTATCGCAACGTACGCGAGAAGAAGCTGGCGTCGGCCGTGTCGGCGTACGACTACACGCCGACGTCGCTCGGCGTGTTCGTCGTGCACGCCGAGACGCCGGCGGAGCACACCGCCGAGGCGGCGCGCGCGATCTGGGCACAGCTGCGCGACGTGCGCGAGATCGGCGTGGGCGAGGGAGAGCTCACGCGCGCCAAGCGCGTGTTCGAGGCGCGCTGGATCCGGCGACTCGAGGACATGGAGGGGCAGGCGAACTATCTCGCCGACTGGGAGTCGCTCGGCGACTGGACGATGGGCGACGACTATCTACGCCGCGTGCTCGCCATCACGACGGACGACATCCAGGCGCTCGCGAAGAAGTATCTCGATCCCGACCAGGCGTCCGTCGTGGTGTATCGACCGACGGACAGCGCTCGCGTGGCGGAGGATGCGGTCGCGATGCGCACGCTGCTCGACGAAGCGCCCGTCGCGCGCGCCGAGCCCGTGGTGGTGCCCCCGCTCGGCGCGCCGGCGATCGCGACCGGGCTGCGTGCGGAGCACGAGGAGGGCGGCGTGCACGTCTTCCGTACGCCGACGGGGATCCCGTTGCTCGTGCGACGCAAGCCGGGCGCGATGGTGCACACCGGTGTGTACATGCTCGGTGGCGCGCGTGACGAGCCGGTGGACAACGCGGGGCTCACGTCGCTCCTCGTGCGCACGGCGCTGAAGGGGACGCGGCGTCGCAGCGCGAACCAGATCTCGGAGGAAGGGGAGCTGCTCGGTGGGAGCGTCACCGGTTCGGCGTCGGGAGACAGCTTCGGCTGGATGATCAACGTGCCGGCGCGCTTCGCGCCGCAGGCGATCGAGCTCCTCGCCGACGTCGTACAGAATCCGACGATTCCCGACAGCGCGCTCGAGACGGAGCGCGCGATCGCGCTCGCCGATCTCGTCGCATTGCGCGACGACATGTATCGCTACCCCGTACGTCTGGCGACGCAGGCGGCGTTCGCCGGCCATCCGTACGGCGTGCCGACGACGGGCGACGAGCGCACCCTGCCGACGATCTCGAGCGAGATGCTGCGCGAATGGCACCGCGCGCGCGTGCTCACGGCGCCGGCGCTCATCGCCGTCGTGGGCGACGCCGAACCGGCGGAGCTGGCCGCGCTGGCGAGCGACGCCTTCGGCGAGCTGCGCGGCGGCGAGACCGATTCGATCGCCTCGCCGAGCTGGCCGAGCGAGGTGGTGCAGCACATCGAGCAGCGCGAGAAGGCGCAGACCGCGCTGGCGCTCATGTTCGCCGGTCCATCGCGCGCCGACGACGCACGGTTCGCGACGGCGATGATCGCCGGTGTCGCGAGCGGCCTCGGAGGCCGATTCTTCGACGAGCTGCGCGACAAGCAGTCGCTCGGCTACACGGTGCACGCCTTCTCGACGGAGCGCGCACTGGCCGGTGCCTTCGTGAGCTACATCGCGACGTCGCCCGAGAAGGAGGAGATCGCGCGTCGCGGCCTGCTCAACGAGTTCGCGAAGCTGCGCGACCAGCCGGTGACGGCGAAGGAGCTGGATCAGGCGAAGACGTACGCGCTCGGCGTGCACGCCATCCGCCAGCAGAGCGGGGCCGTAGTGATGGGAGAGCTCGTCGACGCCTACCTGTTCGGTCGGCTCGGCGAGCTGGAGGACTTCGAGGCTCGCATCAAGGCCGTCTCCGCTGAAGAGATGCGCGCGATCGCGCGGAGGTATTTCGTGGAGGATCGGCGGGTGGAGGGGATCGTTCGGGGGAGAACGGCCACTCCCAGTAGGTAGTACTCGGTAGCTGGTACCGAGACTGGCATACTGCCTCCCGGAATGTGGGCCGAGATCCTGGGGGCAGATCCTGGGGTCAGATACCGCAGGTGTCTGAAACCTTGGCGCGAAAGGGGTCAGAGCCCGGGCTCTGACCCCAGGCTCTGACCCCAAATAGAGCGACCTACGAGGCCCTCACTACTGGGTGTGGCGGTTGAGAGCTCACTGAACCCTCAAGGTGGGCGCGACCGGTTGCGCCTCCCGCAATCCCCGCATCGCCGTCATCACCGCGAACGTTGCGCTGCGGAGATGGCCGTCGGGGGCGCGGAGGCCGGTGATCGTGCCGTAGTCGCCGGCTTCGCTCACGATGAGTCCCTTGATCTGCGGACGGCTCGTTCCCCACGCGAGGGCGGACCACAGGGCGCGCTCCTGGCTCGCTTCGCCGTGCGCTTCGGGGAAGCCGCCGGCGGCGAAGATCCAGTGGTCCTTCGGCGAGTTGGCTTCACGCATCCATCGGTCGGCGGCGTGCGTTGCCGCGTCGAGCGTGCGGACGCCGGTGCGTGACGGGAAGAGTGAGAATCCAACCACGTCCACCGGCGAGCCACGCGCGGCGGCCCACGCGTAGAGCGTGCTGTCGCGCCGGTCGTACGAGGAA
>DASVNI010000051.1:0-1692 GCA_036383935.1 Gemmatimonadaceae bacterium
CCCCGGGCTCTGACCCCAACGACTCTGAAGCCAGTCGAGCGAAGACGCAAGGATGCGAGGATCAGGGCCTTGGCTTCGCCGTCACCGTGCCGGCGGACGGAGTGCGCATCGTCGGACCGTCGAGACGAACGCCCGGCCGCATGACCTGCATCGTCTTCTGGTCAGCGAAGCGGATGTACTTCGGGGCCGAGTCGCCGCCGCGGTTGGTGCGCACGGTGAGCGAGAGCTCGCCCGGCGCCTTGAGCCGGTACACCTCCGGCACCGATACCTGGATCCGCGGACCGTCGATCCGTTCCGGATGCACCACCACGTCGCCGCGGAACACCACGACCGTCGACGGATCGATCAGGTTCGCGTCGATGAAGAACCGGTAGGCATCGGGAGCGCCGCCGATGGGAAAGTTCGTGCTCGAGAGCGAGACGATCGTCGGCGGGCCGCCGGGAACGACGACGGGCACACGCAACACGTTCGACCACTCGGTGGGCGACGGCGCGCGGTGCGGATCGCTCTCGTTGGCATCGGCGAGACCCTGGAACACGCGCAGCTCGACGAAGCCGTCGCGCCGCACGTAGTCGCCGCCAATCTCGAGCGTCTGCGAGTCGCCCGACCAGCCGGCCCCATGACAGGCCGCGTTCGCCCGCGTGCACAGCTGCCAGCCGCCGTCGTCGCGCCTGATCTGCCAGTGCATGTACTGGTCACGGTCCGGATGGCCGGCGTTCTCGAAACCGGTGCCACGAATCGTGATCTGCTGCGCCCGACCGGCGCTGCTCACCTCGAGACGGAACGGCGCCGCGCTCGCGAGTGTCGCTCCTGCCGACCAGGTGTGTGAGATGGGCACGGCTACCGCTGCCGCGAGATACGTCCAAACGAGACCGACTCTGGCACCAGCGAGCATGATGCGATTCCTCTGTGTCGTGTGGGCCGACGGAGGCCACCACACCGCGGCGTGTGTGGATCCTCCGACAGAGCAGACGATCAGGCGAACCACGCCGGCACAGAGCCCCGGCTTCGTGAGTCAGATTGCGACAGGCGCGCTCAGGGCGCCGCGGCGGCGATCATCCAGCAGGCCGCGTCGTAGCGAACCTCCGCGCCGTGCACGAAGGGCTCGAATGCGGCGCGAACTGCTTTCACCACTCGATCTCGGGTCGCTTCGTCCGCCTCCTCGAGCACTCGGCCGAGTGGCCCGAATCGCGTCGCGTACTGTGTGAGCGCGCTCGCGGGCATCGTACACTCGACGTCGATCGGCTGGATGTCGATCTCGACCCAGCCGCTTTCCTCGAGGATGCGACGGACACGCTGCGCATTGGCGAAGCCGAACTGTCCGGGCGCGTCGGGCACACGGGGCGGCAGGCTTGGCAGCAGCGGCGCCGCGGCGCGTTCGGCCGTCGTCATGAACGGATTCTCGTCGGGGCTCCGCCACACGATGCACCGGAGCGCGGCGCCGGCGCGCGCGGCGCGCCGCAAGTTCGCGAACGCGCGCACGGAGTCGTCGAAGAACATCACGCCGAAGCGCGACATGATCGCATCGAAGCTCGACGGCTCGAACTCGTAGCTCTGCGCGTCGGCGCGAATGAAGCGCGCGGGCGTGCCTGCTCGTTCCGCGCGGGCCCGAGCGGCATCGAGCATCGGCTCGGAGATGTCGATGCCGACGCACTCGCCGTTCGCGCCGAGACGTCGCGCGACGGCGAGCGT
>DASVNI010000052.1:0-16971 GCA_036383935.1 Gemmatimonadaceae bacterium
GAAGGTACTGGAATATACCCCATGACCGGTGATTCGTGCGGGGAGTGGGGGAATGGGCGAATGAGGGGATGCGACACGGCCTCGGGACGCTGCTGCGCGCCCCGAGGCCGTGTCCTCCTCCTCGGCCCCTCAGCCGAGGCCCATCGACCCTTCTCTCCTCACCCCGGTACCGATAACCGACAACTGATCACCGAGCACCGATGGCGGTCGCTCCTCAGCCGCGCTTCCTCAGCTCCACGTTCCCGTTCACCGTCGACAGCCGCACTCGTCGACCGCCCTTGCCGAGGGTGGCCCGGAGGTGGCGCGGGTCGACGCGGCCGGTGATCGTCACGGGCCAATCGGTCTGGAAGCGGCCGTTGACGGTGCTCAACTCGATGTTGGCGTCGATGTCCTCGCCGAATTCGGCGATGACGCTGCCGTTGACGGTGGAGAAATCGAGGTCGCCGTCGCCGGTCAATCGGCCCATGCGCGCGTGGACGCTGCCGTTCACGCTGGACGCCTGAACCGGCCCGCCGCTGCTCGTCGCGTCGACGGAGCCGTTGACGGAGCCGGCCTCCACTTCGCCAGTCGCGCCATCGACGCTCACTCCGCCGTTCACCGACCAGGCGCCGAGGTTGACGCCCTTCGGCAGGCGAACCTCGAACTCCACCGCGACGTCGTTGTCCCGGTTGTTGCGGCCCTCGCTGTTGGAGTGGTAGCCGCTCTCCGTGCAGGTCGCGTTCTCCGACCAGAGTGCGCAGACGAGGATACTGCCGTCGGGAGCCTTGCGGCTCTCGATGCGCACCATTTTCGGATCGCCGCGTTCCCACGACTTCGTCGCGACGATCTCGACGCGGTCGGTCGTGGCGGCGGTGACGCGCACCGCGCCGTTGACGTTGCGAACCCGCAGCCACTTTCCGGCCGGGATCTGCTCGTTGAGCGTCCAGGACTTCTCCGATTGCCGGCCCTGCGCGGACAGCGCGGCGGGAGCGACGGCGAGCAGAAGAGCGGCGAGCGCCGCCCGCGAGCGACGAGGCATGGGTCGAGCTCCGTTTGAGAGGTGCGTGGTCACTTCGGTCTTGCCGTGGAGGAGAGGGTCACGTCGCCGCTGAAGGTTTCCGCGATGATGCGCGCGGTGCCCTTGCCGAGCGAGAAGTTCATCTTCTTGGCCTGCGCCGCGCCGATGCCGTGCTCGCCGGCGATGAGCGTGATCGGAAAGGCGCTTTCGATCTCGCCGCTGAAGGTCGAGAGGCTGAGCTGCGCGCCCACGTTGGCGGGGAGCTCGAGGCGAATCCCGCCGGAGTGGGTCTGGAACTCGTAGCGTCCGCCGTCGACGATGGGGCCGGCGAAGGTGAGGTCGCCACTCGTGCTGTTCGTGCGGACCTGGCGCGACGCGATGGTCCCGAGCTCGATGTCGCCACTGACCGTCTCGACCTCCACGCCCGACGCGGCGCGGTCGAGGGTGACGCTGCCTGAGAGGGTGTGGATCGTGGCGTCGCCGCGCACGCCCTTCACCGTGATGTCACCGGAGAGTGTCTCGAGCTCGAGCCGGTCGCCGGCGTCGAAGACTTCGATGTCACCACTCTGGGCATGGCCCTCGATCTCGCCGCTCACACCGCGCACGCTGAGCGAGCCGCTCCACGTGCCGGCGGTGAGACGTACGCCTGCCGGCACGGACACCTGGAACACGGCATCGTTGCAGTCACGGCCGTTCGCCGGCTCGAGCCGTGCGCTGTTGCCGTTGCTCGTGAAGCGAATCCCGCCGCGCTCCGAGCGGGCGTGCACGACGATCTGATTGCGGTCGGTGCCGGTCACCTTCACGTCGCCGCCGGGGCAGGCGATGTTCACGCTGCCGCGCGCATCGAAGGTGACGGTCGTGTCCAGTGCACCGGCGGTCTCACGTTCGCGTTCGCGCCGCTCCTCCATCTTCTCGCGCTCACGTTCGGCACGCTCCTGCGCGCGCTCGCGTTCCCGCTCGCGCAGCTCCTGCGCCCGCTCACGTGCCTGGTCGCGCAGCTCCTGCGCTTGCTCGCGTGCCTGATCGCGCGCTTCCTGCGCTCGCTCACGCGCGCGATCGCGCTCCTCCTGCTGGCGCTCGCGCGCCTGCTCGGCGGTATCTGCCGCGGAGGTCGACTGCGCTCTGGCCACGGCGGGCACCGTCATCGCGAGCGCGGCAGCCAGAAGGAAAATAGGGCGGGACATGGGTCGGGATCCTCTAGGTGCGCGCGGGCAGCATCGCCGCCGTCCGCAGCAGCTCGACTTTCTTCTCGAGCGATTGATTGAGCTCTTTCGCGAGGAAGCCACTCGCGGGGTCAGCTTTCAGCGCCGCGCGGCTCTGCGCGATCGCCGAGTCGATCACCGCGATGCTCTGCTCGAGCACCGTGATGGTCTTCGGATCGAGCTGCGTGCTCCGCGACTTCACGATGTGGCGCAGCTTCTCGATCTCGCGGTCGTACATCGGCTCGGTCGCGCGCATGACAGACTCGCCGCTGCCCACGAGGCGGACGGGCTGCTGCTCCGAGCTCTCCGCCGCGCGGGGCGCGGTGGCGCTGCGCGCGCCGCCGTTGCGCGACGACTCGCTGCGCGACGACTCGCTGCGCGGGGACGCGACAGCCGGCTCGGTGCTGGCGACCCGCGTCGGGCCGCTCGTCGAGGGTGGTTCGACGATGCTGGGCGCAGGAGTTGGCGTTGCCGCCGCAACCTGGTTCTGCGGTGTCGGCGCGGAGGACGCGCCACCGCCGCTGAAGGTTCTCGTGACGCTGTACGTGATGCCGGCCGTGAAGACGACGAGCGCCGCCGCTGCGATCGCGGGGCGCATCCACGTACGCCGCACGACGATGGTCGATCGTTTCCGCTCGAGCGGGATCACCGGCGCATCGATGCGCTCGGCGATGCCGGCCCACAGATCCCGCGAAGGAGTCAGCGTGGGAAGCGCCGCCGCCTCGTCGCGAATCGTCCCGATGTCCTCGAGCAACAGCCGGCACTCGGCGCATCCGGCGGCGTGCGTCTCCATGGCCGCGCGCACCGCGTCGGGGGCATCCCCCTCGAGGTAGTCCGCGAGCTCCGCCGCGAACCCGTCGCAATCCAGTGGCATGTACGTGGTCATCGGTTCAGTGCCTCCCGCAGCAGGAGCCTCGCGCGATGCAGCTGCGCCTTCGTCGCTCCCGTCGTGACGCCGAGCATCTCGGCGATCTCCTCGTGCTTGTAGCCTTCGACATCGTGCAGCGTGAACACTCGTCGGGCGCCCTTCGGCAGCTTTGCGATCGCCGCCTCGAGGTCCATCCGGTCGCCTGGCGCCAGGGGGCGCGACGGCAGCGTGTCCACTCCGTCGCTCTCCTCGTCGTCCTCGAACCGCGCCCGGTTTCGGCCCTCGGTCTTTCGAGCGTTCAACACCACGTTCACGGTCATCCGGTGGAGCCAGGTGCCGAACGCGCTCTCGCCACGAAAGAGGTGCAGCTTCTCCCACGCGCGAACGAACACGTCCTGCGTCAGCTCTTCCGCCCGCGTCCGATCGGTCACCATGCGGGCGCACAGGGAGAACACCCGGTTGACGTGCAGACGGTACAGCCGCTCGAACGCGAGCCGATCGCCAGCAGCCGCGAGCGCTACGTCTGGATCGCCTGCGTAGGTGGTCGGGACCGTCATCGGTTCGGGTAAGGCCACGGCAGTCATCAGTCGTCTGGGTCTCCCCCTGTGCACAGGATGGGATACCCAGACGTTACAGAAGGTTTGAAGATCAGGCTGTTCGGGCGGGGAAGCGAGCCAGGAGCGCCGGGAGCTCCTCGATCCGGTCGATCACGACGTCCGCGCCGGCGCCGTCGAGCTCCTGCCGGTCGAAGGCGCCCCAGGTCACCCCGACCGTCGTGACCCCTGCGGCGAGCCCCGATTGGACGTCGTGCGGGGAGTCCCCGACGAACAGGGCGTCGGCGCGGTCGACGCCGAGCAGCGCCAGGGCGCGCTCGACCGGCTCCGGATGGGGCTTGTGGTTCACGCAGCTGTCGCAGCCGACGATGACTGGGATGAGCTCGGCCAGGCCGACGTGGACGAGGGCCTTCTCGGCCATCCAGTCGGACTTGCTGGTGACGAGGGCCATCGGGTGGCCGGCCTCGGCGAAGGCGCGGATGGTGTCCACCACGCCGCTGTAGGCGGCGACGAGCCGGTCGTGGTGCTCGAGCTGGTACTCGCGGTACCGGTTGAACAGCCGCTGGGCCTCGGCGTCGTCCGGAGCGTACTCGCGCAGGACGGTCTGGAGGGGGCGGCCGATGCCGGCGCGCCACTCCTCATCGGTGGGGGCGCGGCCGGCGAAGCCGACGAAGGCGTAGCGCGCCGAGCCGAGAATGAGCTCGATGGAGTCGATGAGGGTGCCGTCGAGGTCGAACAGGAGGGCGGCCGGAGAGGCGGAGCGGTCGGGGAGGGGCATGACGAATGATAGCGGCGCTAGTGCAGAGGATGCTGCAGGAAGAACCGCACGAGCTCGACGCTGGCGGAGAGGGCGCGAGTCGGCGGGTCGCCGTCGCCCCCGTCCTTTACGCCGCCGGGCCAGGCGTGGCCCCCACCCTCGATGGCGAAGAATGCGACCTCGCCGCGGCAACCGGTGAAGCGAACTTCGTGAATGGTTCGCGACGGGTGGGTCGCCTGCGACCAGCGGCAGCCATTGTTCGCGGCCCAGAAGCTGACCGCCGGCGGGACCACGGTCGGTGTCTCGACGCGCGAGCGGGCAGGCGGCGAGTATGTCGAATCACTGAACGGGACCTCGTCGTCGGACGTTCCATGGAATGCGATCAGCGGGATCGGCCGGCTTGGTGAGCAGCCCCGCTGCGTCAGGCTTCCGGCGATGACGCCGATCGCGGCGACCTCGTCGCTCATCTCGCAGCCGACGCGGTAGGCCATGCGAGCTCCGTCGGAGAAGCCGGCGACGTAGATGCGCCGTCGATCGATCGGGAGCCCACTCGAGACCTCGGCGACGACCGCGCGGAGGAATCCGACGTCGTCCACCTCGTTCTTCACCGCGGCGCCGCAGCAGTCGCCGGCGTTCCACCCCGATTGCAGCCCGAGCCAGTTGCGGGTCGCATCCGGATAGGCGACGACGAAATCACGCGTATCGGCGAGCGAGTCGAGGCGGGACATGTGACGCACGGTCTCCCCGGCGGCGCCGCTGCCGTGCAGCACGATGAGCAGCGGGTAGGGCTCGGTCCGCGTGAAGCGCCGTGGGGGATGCGGCGGCACGTGCAGCAGGTAGGTGCGCGTCTCGCCTCCCATCCGGAGCGAGATCTGCGCGGTGCCAGGCTCGGGCGACGGCGCACGCCTGAAGGGGCCGCCCCACGTGGCGCAGCCCGCGAGCGCGATGAGGACTAATGCGAGGACCGCCCCGAGATGAGTGAGGCGATGTTGGCGATCAGTATGGGGCGCTTCGTTCCGCCCACCGAGACGAGATAGCTCGGCTCCCAATCCGGATAGAACCACTGCTTGAAGTCCCGCAGACCCTCGAAGTTGTAGTACCGCTCTCCCGCACGCTTGAAGAGGCTCGTGAGCTGATGCCACATCGGCGCGACGGCGCTGCGCCGAATCCCGGCCAGCGGCACCATACCGAGATTGAACGTTTCGTACCCTTCCCGTTGGGCCCAGAAGCAGAGCTCGACCAGCAGATACCGCATTACGGCCGGCGGCGCAGCGGCGCTGTAACGCATGACGTCGACTTCAGCTTCCGCGTGTTCGGCGCTCGTCCACACGGATGCGAAGGCGACGAGCTTGCCGTTGAAGCGTGCGATACCGACCGGGCCGCACGCGAGAAACTGTTCGTCGAAGCGGCCGAGCGAGAAGCCCTTCTCGCGCGCCTGCTTTGCGACTAGCCAGCCATCCGAGATGTCACGCAGCTCCGGGATGAGCGGCGCGAGCCGGGCCGGCTCGATCATCTCGAAGGTGAGGCCGTCGCGCACGAGCTTGCGGTGCGTGCGGCGCAGCGTTCGTCGCTCCGGCATCTCGAGCGTCCAGCTGGCGAGCGGGACGCGCGCCACCTCGCCCAGCTTCACGACGGAGAGACCGAACTCGAGATACATCGGGAGGAAGGCGGGCCCGGTGCGGTAGAACGCCGGCCACCCGCCGGCGGCGTTCGCCATCTCGGTGAACCGTTCGACGAGTGCGGCCGCGCGCGACGGATCGCCGACGGGGTCGCCGAGCGCGATCCAGCTCTGGCCGACGACGCGGTACATGAGGAACGCGCGCCCCGAATCGTCGAAGAGGAAGCTCTTGTCGCCGAGCAGGGCGAGGTGGGCGCTGGCGCGGCGCGACGTGGCGACGATCTCCGCGGCGTCCTCGAGCTCCTCGGGTGACGCGAGCGGAACGGCAGCGCGGGCGGGGCGAACGAGCCGCGCCAGCCCCCACACCACGAGCACTCCCGCCGCGGCGGTGAGTGCGCGGAGCGAACGCGGCGCGTCGGCGTCGTGGCCGAACTGGAAGAAGTGCCGGCCCGACAGGCCAATGTCGCGGTACCAGACCCACGCCAGGACGATCGTGCTGATGACGACGATCCCGATCGCGAGGAGCCAGCCGCGGGTGAAGCGCTCCTCGAAGAGCGAGGCGTGGCGGGTGAAGTAGCGCCGGCTCGCGAGGAGGGCGGCGAGCATGACGGTGAGCGAGATCGCCTGCTCGATGTCGAGCGCGCCGCCGAGCGAGAAGACGATGCCGCCGAGGAGGAGGAGCGCGGTGAGGTGGTAGGCCGCATCGAGGCGCCGCTGGATGCCCCGCGCGAGGATGATCAGCCCCGCGCCGGCCGCGCGCGCCAGGTACGACGAGAGCTCGACCACGGCGAGGGGTACGTGCTCTTGCAAGGCGCCCAGCCGACCGCGCGGTGTCGGCACGGCGCCGGAGAAGAGGAGGATCGCGCCGGCGACGAAGGTCGCGAGCGCGAGCAGCCGCGGCACGACGACGGTGACCCAGTCGCCTCCGGCGAGGATCAGCCGTTTGACCGGTCCGCGGTGCCGCACGATGGCGGCGGCCGCCAGCCCGAGCGCCAGAATGAGCGTCGGGACGAGCACCGCGAACCGCTGCACCGTGACGGCGTGCGTCGCGGGACCGGCGATCATGTCTCGCGGTGGGAGCGAGGAACTTTCATTTCACGTGCTGGTAGGTCGACTCTGCGGGACTTTCCGGGCAGATTCAGCGATGCTTCACGAAACAGCACACTACTGGCTCCGCGCTACCCGTCGTGCTCTCACGGGTTCCCTCGTCGCTTCGGTATTGCTCGCGCAGAGCTCGCGCGCAACGGCCGAGCCACGCGTGGACGATCTGCCCCTGGTCGAGGTGCGAGGGGCGACGCACACGGGCACCCTGGCGGTGTTCATGAGCGGCGACGGCGGTTGGGCCGACATCGACAAGAAGATCGGCGAGGAGCTCGCGCAGCACGGGATCGACGTCGTCGGGTTCGACAACCGCGCGTATCTGCGCGGCAAGGCGCGTACGCCTGACGGCACGGGGGCGGACGTCGCGCGTGCGGCGTCCGCGTATCTGGCCCGCTGGAACGATCAGCGGCTCGTGCTGCTCGGCTACTCGCGCGGAGCGGATCTGCTTCCGTTCGTCGCCGCGAGACTGCCGGCGTCGCTCCGCTCGCAGCTCGTGCTCGTGGCAATGCTCGGTCTGCAGGAGCGCGCGAGCTTCCACTATCGGTTCTCCGATCTCTGGGCGACGCACAGCCGGCCGTCGGACATTCCCATCCGGCCGGAGCTGGAGCGGCTGCGTGGCACGAACATGATGTGCGTGTACGGTCACGACGAGGAAGAATCGCTCTGTCGCAAGGTGGACACCACGCTCGTGCATCCCGAGATGCGGCCGGGCAAGCACCACTTCGACGGCGACTACCACGCGGTCACCGCACTGATCCTCGCGCGACTCGAGCTGGGCATGAACCGGCGTCGATGATCACTGAAAATGCGGAACTCCGACCGGAGGTGCGAAGCGCCGGAGGGAGGAGCGATGGCAGGACCATTCGCGAGCGGGCGCGCCGGGACTGGGCCGAGGCCGCGCCCGTCGAGCGAATCGTCGCCGTGCTGCTGGGCGTGATCGCGTTCGCGATCAGGCTCGCGCATCTGCGCCAGACGATGCGGCACGACGAGGCGTACACCTTCCTCCATTACGCCACGGCGCCGCTCGCGACGGCGCTGAGTGACTATACGTATCCCAACAACCATCTCTTCCACACGCTGCTCGTGTGGATCTCGACGCGACTGTTCGGACCTTCCGAGGTGGCGATCCGGCTGCCGGCATTCGTGTTCGGCATGCTCGTCGTGCCGGCGACCTACCGGCTCGCTCTTCGCTTCGCCGATCGTGGCGCGAGCCTGCTGGCGATGGCGCTCGCCGCGGTATGGCCCGCGCTCGTGCTCTACTCCACCAACGCGCGCGGCTACTCGTTCATCACCTTCGTGTTCATCGTGATGCTGCTCCTCGGCGACGAGGTCGTCGAGCGCGACACGTGGGGGAGATGGGTAGGGCTGGCGCTGCTGTTCGCGCTCGGGATGTACACCGCTCCGCTGATGCTCTACGCGGGTGGCGCGGTGCTGGTGTGGATCGTGGCGGAGAAGACGCGGCGCGACGGGGTCGCCGCAGCGCGCGCGATGCTGCCCCGGCTCGTCGCGAGTGCGATCCTCACCGCCGTGATCACCGTGCTCGTGAACGTGCCGGTGGTGAGACGCACCGGGCTCGCGTCGCTCGTGGCGAACAGGTACGTCACCGCCCTCGGTCCGCGAGAGCTCGCCGCCGCGCTGCCGACGTTCATCGGCTGGTTGAAGGAGTCGCTCGCGCTCGGCGTTCCGCTCGTGCTGCTCGCGGTGTTGGTCGTGGGCGCGGCTGCCGGCCTGCTGGTGCCGCGTGCGGAGCGCGGGCGGCGGATGGTGCTGGCGTGCGCGGTGCTCGGCTGGTGCACGCTCGTGCTGCTGGCGACGCGGCGTCCGCCCCCGGCGCGCGTGCTGCTCTTCCTCCTGCCGCTGTTCTTCGTCTTCGCGGGACGCGGGCTCGCGCTCGTTGTGGAGTGGGTCGCGCGGCGGCAGCCCGAACGCGTGCCGGCGGCGTGCGCGACGGTCGCGCTGCTGTTCGCGATCGTGTTCGGCGCGAGCGTCGTGCAGCGGCGGGTCGTCTTCCGCACGCCGGAAACCGGCACGCTGGCCGATGCGCCGGCGATCGCCAGCTATCTGCTCGGTGAGCTACGCGGGGGAGATCGTATCGTCGTGATGAACCCGTCCGATCCACCGCTGGACTACTACCTGTTGCGGCGCGGCGGACGGCGGCTGGACGAGATCAACGCTCGTGCGGGTGCGGGGCGCGTGTTCGTCGTGGTGAACCCGAGGCATTTGCAGACGCTGGCCGCGGTGCAGGCGAATGCGCACGACGTTCGGTGGTCGGAGCTCGCGCAGGACGGGCCGCCGGCGGAGTTCGGCGCTGAGACGGTGTATCGGTCTGCCGAGCGGTAATGCGGGCCTGCGGAGGGCATGGGGTCAGAGCCCGGGGCTCTGACCCCAAAGGGGTGATAAATTGCTGGCGAGCCGGACCGTAGTGAGCCGACTGGTCCGGAGGATGCTATACCACCGCGGACGGGCGACGCGCGTTGCATGGTCGCCGCTTCCCACGCTCGGCGCCGCCGAGCGTTGACTACCTGAACGGAGCTCGACCATGAAACGACTTCACAGCGCCCCACGCGCTCTCCGCGCCGGCATGCTCGCCGCCGCGTTCGCCACCGTCAGCGGCGCCTGGATGTCCGCGCCGACGCTCGCCGCCCAGGCCACGGCGCGCCTCGAATCCATCGTGCGGCTCACGGAGCTCGGCATCCGCGACCCGAAGGACGCGGAGGTCCGCGTCATCGTCTACGCGAGTGGGCCGGCGCGCGTGGCCGTCGGAGCCGGCCAGCTGGCGCCGCTCACCGACACGCTGCGCCTGACGTCGCTGGAGCCGATCACGGCGGACGTCTCGGAGAGCGATGTGCACATCCGGTTGATGAGCAGTGGACGCCTGAAGGTGGGCGGTCCCGTGCAGGGCGGCCGCGCAATTCATATCACCGCGACGGGCCGGCACATCGTGCTGCTCAAGGGCGGGATGGGCGCGGACACGATCACGGATCCGGAGTAAGTCCGCTCGCTGACCAGAAGGCGATGGCGCCCGAACTCCACGGAGCTCGGGCGCCATCGCGCGTTTAGTGATGAGACGACGTCAGTCGCGCTCGCGGTCCAGCTACGGTTTCGCCGGAGTGCTCGCTTCCGTCGCTGGTGCCTCCGTCGTCACTGGCGTCGCGGAACCACCGGCGCCGCGCTCGAGCGTCCTGAGTTCAGTGAGCTCCGCCTTGTGCTGATGGAGGAACTCTGCGTTGGCGGGAAGCGCGGGTGTCGGCGGGGCGGCCTTCGGATTCGCCATGAATCGCTCCGCCTGCGCGACGGCGATCGCGGCGACGAAGTAGTCCTTGGACGACATCCCCGTCGATGCGATCGCATTGTTGATCGCCGGGTTGTCTTCGAGCCGCTTCCGTCCCGCGTTCATGGTGCTCGTGGCGGTGTTCACGCCCGCGTCGCTGACCTGCTTGTCGAACATCTCGCGAACCGCCGGATCGCGGCGACGCAGCGCGACGAGGCTGTCGCTCGCGGCGATGAACTGACGGAAGTTCGCGTCGGTGAGCTTGTACTCCGTCGCGTGCTCGACGCTCTTCTCGTCGGTGGGCGTGATCTGCGCCGTGCCACCGGCCATTGGTGTCGCGGCGTTGGACATTCCGGTGTCGATCGCGGTACCCGCCGCTCCGACGTTGCCGGCCGCCGAGTCCGTGGTTTTGTTCTCTGAACGGCTGCAGGCGGCCACCGCGGCACTCAGGGCGATCGCGGCGGCCGTCTGGCGCGCAAACACGACGTTCACGACTCGCATGTTGTCTCCCATGATGAAGTCCACAACGACGGGTCGCAGACGACGTGCCTGCGGAGGATCGGTGTGATCGGCCGCACACTTCGCGCTCTCGTCGCGCTGCTCGTGCTGGCCGGGGGACTGTTCGTCGGTGCGCGGTCGATCGGACCGGCGCCGGCACTTGGCCCCTTCCTCGAGCCGGCCCACGGCATGTGGTCGCTGGCGCGGAGCTCGAGAATTCCCGCTCGCGCCGAGGGGCGCATCCCAGGCCTGCGCGACTCGGTGCAGGTCGTGTACGACGACCGCGCCGTGCCGCACGTCTTCGCGAGCAATGAAGAGGACGCCTACCGCGCGCTCGGCTTCGTGGTCGCGCGCGATCGACTGTTCCAACTGTTCGTGCAGACACTCGCCGCATCGGGGCGACTCACCGAGATCGGTGGGGCGCAGACGCTCTCACTCGATCGCGAGATGCGACAGCTCGGGCTGCCGCGCGCCGCGGAGCGCGCCGTGGCTCGCGTCAGTGACACCAGCATGATGGGTCGCGCCACGCGCGCCTATGCTGACGGCATCAACTCGTACATCAGATCGATGCCGGCGAGCGCGCTTCCGTTCGAGTTCCGGTTGCTCGGCATCAAGCCACCGGAATGGAGGCCGGTCGACACCTACTATCTGCAGAACCGGATGGGGTGGACGCTGGCGAACATCGCCAACGAACGGGATCGGGCCATCGCCGCGGCGCGCGTGGGGCGTGATGCTGCCCTCGCGCTCTTTCCGGACGACTCGCCGATCCAGGAACCGATCCAGCCGAATGGCCAGCACGTGCCGCGGCTCGATTTCCATCGCCTTCCGCCGCCGGGCGCGCCGGACAGCGCGAGCATGCTCGTCGCTGCGGCGGTCGATGCGTTCGCCCCTTCGGCGCAATTCGCCGAGCGAGTGCCGGGCGAGCCCGAAACGAGATCGCTCGCGAGCAACAACTGGGCGGTATCGGCGGCGCGCTCCGCCACCGGACATGTGCTCCTCGCCGGCGACCCGCACCTCGATCTGACGCTGCCGTCCATCTGGTACGAGGCGCATCTCGTCGTGCCCGGCGCGCTCGACATCTACGGCGTGACGATCCCCGGTCTGCCGCCGGTGGTGATCGGCTTCAATCGCGACATGGCGTGGACGTTCACCAACACGGGCGCGGACGTGATGGACGTCTACGTGGAGCAGGTGGACGACACGCGTCATCCCACTCGCTATCGCGTCGATGGTGCGTGGCGCCCGCTCGAGCAACGGGTCGAGGTGTATCGTGGGCGACACGGCGAGACGATCGCCGTGGACACGACGTACTACACGCATCGCGGTCCGCTCCAACGGGTGCGTGGCCGCTGGATCTCCCTGCGGTGGACGGTGCTCGAATCCGGGCGTGAGGGCGCGGGGTTCCTCGCCGGCGCGCACGCACGCACCGCACGGGAGTTCGAGGATGCGATGGCGGCGTCGTATCAGGCGCCCGCGCAGAACATGCTCGCCGCCGACCGTGGAGGACACATCGCGATCCGGTCGACGGGCCGCTATCCGATTCGCCCGGGCACTGGAAGTGGCAGCGTGCTGTTCGATGGGTCGTCGAGTGCGAGCGACTGGAAGGGGGACGCACCGGTAGCCGACTGGCCGCAGGCGTTCGATCCCGTGCAGGGCTACCTCGCGTCGGCCAACCAGCAGCCGATCGATCCACGTGCGGCTCGCATCTGGTTCGGCGGAAGCTGGGATCCCTGGCGCGCGCTCCGCATCAACGAGCTGCTGCGCGCCGACAGCGCGGTGACGGTGGACGCGATGCGGCAGTTCCAGACCGATCCCGGCAGCGCGCGCGCCAACCTGTTCGTCCCCTACTTCCTGCGGGCGGCACAGCGTGTCGCCGCGCGCGGCACGGGCGCGAACCCCGCCGTGCTCGACGAGGCAGCGCGCGTGCTGGCGAACTGGGACCGTCGGTACACGACTACGAACACGGGCGCCGTCCTGTTCGAGGCCGCGCTGCGCGAGGCGGCAGTGGAAACGTGGGACGAGCTCAATCCACATTCCGACGGCCGGCGCCTTCTTCCCTCGAGCGCGGTGCTCCTCGAGCTGATGTCCGACTCGGCGAGCGCGTGGTGGGACGATCGGAGCACGTCGGAAGTGGAGGATCGCGATGCCATTCTCGCGTCGAGCCTCGTCTCGGCGTTCCTCGCGACGCGACGGAGCTACGGCGCGCCGAGTGGGAGTGGATGGGAGTGGGGAAAGATCCGTCATGCGAACATCCGCCATCTGCTCCAGATCCCCGCGCTCTCAGCACTCGATCTTCCGGTGCAGGGCGGACCGGGCACGTTGAATCCGTCATCGGGTAGCGGCACGCAGGGTTCGAGCTGGCGCATGGTGGTGGAGCTCGGGCCAACGCTGCACGCGTGGGCCACGTACCCCGGCGGCCAGTCGGGCAACCCGGCGAGCGCGCGATACCGCGACCGTCTTCCGGAGTGGCTCGCCGGGACGCTCGAAGCGGTGCACGTGCCCATGAATCCATCCGAGCTCGCCGGATCCCAGCGATCGGCCACGCTCGTGCTGCGGCCAGCGCGGTGAGGAAGCCTTGATCCGAGTGCTCGCAATCGTCGCGGCGATCCTCATCGCGGCGACATGGGTCGCCGGCTGGTGGGGGGTACCGCTCGTTGCCGCGGTGGTGGGCGCGCTGCTGTACGCGCGACGCGGGATCGCGGGGCTCACCGCGCTGGCGGCGGTCATCGCGTGGAGTGTGTTGATCCTCGTGGATGGAGCGAGCGGGCGATTCGGCGTGCTCGCCGGCCTCGTGGGCGGTACGCTGCAGTTACCGGCGGTGGCGCTGCTGGCGGTGACGCTGCTCTTCGCCGCGCTGCTGGCGTGGAGCGCCGCGGTGCTCGGCGTGGAGATCGGGCGCATGCGTCAGCGCAGCGCCGAGTAGCTCGCCCTCGCGCCAGGCTCGCACCACCGTCAACTTTGCGCATGGCCGATTCAGTCGATCTCTCGCTCGACGCGCTCCTCGCCGCGCCCCTGCCCGCCCACGCACCCGACCACGCGCGCCGGCTGACCGAGGCCGTGGGCCGCGCCGCGCCGGCGCTCCTGCGGATCGACGATGCCGCGTCGTCGTCGCGTCCCGCACCGGGCAAATGGTCTCCTCGCGAGATCATCGGGCATCTCATCGATTCGGCGAGCAACAACCATCAGCGCTTCGTCCGCATGAGCGGACGAGACGATCTGGTCGTGGAGGGCTACGAGCAGGATCGATGGGTCGCGAGCCAGCGTTACCAGGAGTCGCCGTGGGGCGAGCTCGTCGTGCTCTGGCTGACGTACAACCGGCATCTCGCACGCGTGATGACCGCGACGCCTGCCGCCGACCGCGCGCGGAGCCGGTCTGCCCACAACCTCGATGTGCGCGCGTTCCGGCCCGTGTCTCGCGATCGCGCCGTGACGCTCGACTACTTCATGAGTGACTACGTGGATCATCTGGAGCATCACCTCGCGCAGGTGCTCGGGTGACGGAGCCGCATCGGCCACCGCCACCACCGCATCCGGCATCGGCGTCGCTACGTCCCGCACTCGGCCTGATGGCGGGGCTGGGCATCACGGTGCTGATCGTGTTCGCCGGCGTGACGATCTCCACGCTCGCCGCGCTGCGCGGGCAGGATCCGCGGCACTACGTCGCGCCGTTCTGGACCTACCCAACGCACCTGATCATCAGCGCGGTGGGTGCGGCAGCGGGCGGCGTCGCGACGGGACGCATCACCGCGGAGCGTTCACCGTTCAGCGTGTTCCTGCTCGCGCTGATCCTCCTGATGTCGGCGCTCGGGCCGGTGCTGCGCCATACGCCGCCGGCGGTCGGCCAGCCGTCGTGGTATCCGCTGTCGCTCGCGATCGTGAGCCCGCTCGCCGCACTCGCCGGCGGGCTGCTGGCACGCCGAGCGGAAGCACGCCGCCGACCAGTCGACGTGTAGGAACGCTCTCTGCGTTTCACGGGCCATCACGCTGGACGTGGGGCGTGCACCGCCACAGCATTGCACATGCGCCGACTCGCACTTCCCGCACTGCTCATTCTCGTCCTGCCACTGGTCGCCGCTGCACAGGCGTCGTCTTCCAACGACACCTCGTACGTGCGCATCTCCCCGGCGATCGGCGTCCACTACGGCACGCCGCTACGGCTCTCGGTCGCCGCGGGCGGACTGTTCGACTTCAACGGCGGCCGCAACGACGGCGTCATCGCGATGGGAGAGATGGGGCAGAGCGGGGGGCAGTTCTCCGCCGGCTACTTCCGCAGCATGCGGTTCGGCCAGGGGTACGACGTGCGCGCGGCGGTGCTGCGTACGTCGGACGATCCCTGGAAAGCATCGGAGAGCACCACGTACCTGGGCGTCGAGGGACATCTCATGTTCCTCGTCGGCGTCGGCGGGCGGGCGGGTTGGTTCCGGCGCGTCACGGCGGTGAGCGGACAGAAGGCGTACGACAACATCGGCATGTTCGGCGTGTCGATCGGATTCTGAGCGGGAATGCAGAACATCGATTGGCCGCTCGCGATCACGCTCGCCATCGTATTCGTCGTGATGTCGATCGTGCGGTGGCGCTACTTCAAGTCGCGCGCACGGCGGCTCCGGCGACGCGACGAGAAGTCCACCAACGTGGATCACACCGACCCTCCGGCGCCCTGAGCGGAGTGCCACTGACGCTGTCACGCTTCCTGTAACTCCAAGCCGAATGGCACTCCGCGAAACGAGGGTGAGCTCGCTCGGCGAGCTCATCGACCGGGTGACTCCCGAGAGGCCGGATGAGCGTACTGGCCGCCGGCGAGACCGCTGTGTGTACCACGGGTCGGCCGATGCGGCGCGGACGCTGCTGACGAGCCTCGACCGGCTCGGCGGGGTGAGCCCGCCGCACACGAAGACGGAGCTCGAGGAGCACATCCTCCGGAACTTCGCGCGCTACTCGCGTCCGCATCTCGCGCACGCGACGAACGAGTGGGAGCTACTCGTGGCGGCGCAGCACCACGGCGTGCCGACGCGTCTGCTCGACTGGAGCTACTCGCCGCTCGTCGCAGCGCATTTCGCCACGCTGGGCGACGCGCGCGCCGACCGCGTGATCTGGCAGCTGGACTGGAAGCGCGTGCACCGGCAGTTCGGGTTCCCTGAGCTGGCGCTGGTGATCGACGACCTCCACCGGCTCGTCGGACGCGACGGCCGCTTCACTCCGTGGCGGATGATCGGCGAGGGGAGCCACCTCAAGCCCTTCGCCTGCATGATCGAGCCGCCGACGCTCGACAATCGCATCTCGGCGCAGTCAGCGACGTTCACGCTCTCTTCCGACACCTCGAAGTCGCTCGACGTCTTCCTCACCGAGCACGGACTGGAGGACGCGCTCACGCGATTCGTGATCCCGGAGTCCGCGAGGAGCATGGTGCGCGACCAGCTGGATCTGGCCGGGATGGACGAGCGGCGGCTGTTCCCGGATCTGGACGGCGTAGCGGCGCAGATGAGGCGGTACTACTCGTAACGCGCGCCTTCGGCGCGCAGTTAACGGTTCACGGTGATCGGTTTACCGACAGCTGGGGTCAGAGTCGAGCTTCGACTCTGACCCCTTGTCGCGCAGGAGCTTACCGAGGCCGGCTGATAACTGAAAACCGAAAACCGATAACTGCGTCAGGGCAGTCCCGCCTCTCCCATATCCGGCGGCACGGGCGGTGGCGTCACGTCGCCGGTGTGCTTGCGCCCGAAGATCCACTTCACCAGCCAGACGATCAGGATGATCGGCAGAGCAATCTTCAGCGCGATCAGGCCGAGCGTGAGGAGGATGCCGACGAAGAGGAGTAGCACGGCGCCGAAGCCAACGACGACGAGCACCGGAAGTCCGATCGCCGCCAGGAGGAGGAAGAGCGGTGCGCCGACGATCCCCAGCACGATCAGGATCGGCAGGCCGACGACCTTGAGGACGCCGGCGATCGGCACCATGAGCAGGAAAAGGGTGGCGAGCATCCCGCCGAGGGTCCGTCCGATGGCGAACCTGAGCGCGACCGCCTTGAGAACCGTCCACATGAGCCGGACTCCGTCTTGAGGGTGCCGGCCCGACGTCGCCGGCGAGGAGACGTACGGGGCGTGGACG
>DASVNI010000053.1:0-3654 GCA_036383935.1 Gemmatimonadaceae bacterium
GCGTCGGCGTACACGTCGCTGGGCACCGCGCGCACCGAGAAGGTCGTGCTGCCCGAGGCGACGTTCGACGGCGTGATCAACGTGCCGGTGATGCACAAGGCGGTGACGGCGTTCCTCGCCAACCAGCGCCAGGGCAACGCGGCGACGAAGATCCGGAAGTACGTCACGGGCGGTAACCAGAAGCCCTGGAAGCAGAAGGGCACTGGCCGCGCACGGCAGGGTTCCACGCGCGCTCCGCACTGGGTGGGCGGCGGCACCGTGTTCGGGCCGACGCCGCGCGCGTACGATCAGTACGTGCCGCGCCAGGTCCGCGCGCTCGCCAAGAAGAGCGCGCTGAACGCCCGCGCGAGCGAGGGCTCGATCTACGTGATCGATGCCTTCAACTACGAGGCGCCGAGCACGGCGACGCTGCGCGCCCTGACGGTGCGCCTCGCCGTGGACGACAAGAAGGTGCTCATCCTGACCGACGGCGTGAAGCCGACCGTGTTCCTCAGCGGCCGCAATCTTCCGAACGTGCACGTCATGCCGTACTCCGACGCGTCGACCTACCACATCCTGTGGTCGGACGTCGTGCTCGTCGAGGCGGGTGCGCTCGGCCAGTCGCTGGAGCCGATCCAGGAGACGGCGACCGCGCCGGTGAAGCGTGCACGCCCCGCGGCGGACGTCGCGCGCGGCGAGCGCAAGGTCGCGAAGCGCGCGGCAAAGTCGGCGGCGAAGAAGACCGCGGCCAAGAAGTCAGCCGCGAAGAAGGAAGCCAAGCCGGCGGCGAAGAAGACCACGGCCAAGAAGTCGGCCGCGAAGAAGTCCACGAAGAAGAAGGAGAAGTAGCCGATGCCGACGCTTCATCGCACGATCGTGCGACCGCTCATCACCGAAGCGAGCTCGGTCGCGTACCAGGACCGTGGGGAGTACCACTTCGAGGTGCACCCCGACGCCAACAAGCTGGAGATTCGCCAGGCCATCCAGACGCTGTTCGGCGTCAAGGTGACCGGGGTGTGGACGTCGAACCACCGCGGCAAGTCGAAGCGGATGGGGACGAGCGTCGGGCGCAAGCCGCACTGGAAGCGGGCGATCGTCAAGCTCGCGGAAGGCGACAAGATCGAGATCTTCGAGGGCTAAGCGCACATGCCGATTCGTCAATTCAAGCCAGTCACCAAGAGCAGCCGGTTCCGCTCCGTCGCCGATTTCAGCGAGATCACGCGGTCCACGCCGGAGAAGTCGCTGCTCGAGCCGCTGAAGAAGAGCGGCGGCCGCGACAACCACGGCCACATCGCGATGCGTCGCATCGGCGGTGGGCACAAGCGGAAGTACCGCATCATCGACTTCAAGCGGAACCGCCTCGGCGAGGCCGCGACGGTGCGCGAGATCGAGTACGATCCGAATCGCTCGGCGCGTATCGCCCTCGTGCAGTATGCGGACGGCGAGAAGCGCTACATCCTGCACCCGAAGGGGCTCAAGGTCGGCGACGTGATCTCGTCGGGACCGGGCACTGACGTGCGGCTCGGCAACGCGCTGCCGCTGGGCGAGATCCCGCTCGGCACGGCGGTGCACAACATCGAGCTCAAGGTCGGCAAGGGCGGACAGATCTGCCGTTCGGCGGGGATGTCGGCGCAGGTGATGGCGAAGGAGGGCGAGTACGTGACCCTCCGCATGCCGAGCTCCGAGGTTCGCATGGTGCACCAGCGCTGCCTGGCGACGATCGGCGAGGTCGGCAACGCCGAGCACGAGCTCGAGTCGTGGGGCAAGGCGGGCAAGACGCGGTGGATGGGGAAGCGGCCGAAGGTTCGCGGTGAGGTCATGAACCCGGTCGATCACCCGCACGGCGGCCGCACGCGCGGCGGACGCAACGTCGTCAGCCCGTGGGGCAAGAAGGAAGGGGTGAAGACCCGCAACAAGAAGAAGGCGTCGCAGCGGATGATCGTCCGCGGACGGAAGCGCGGTAAGGCCACGCAGTGATCCGGGACTGAGACCATGGCGAGAAGCGTAAAGAAGGGCCCGTTCGTCCAGGAGGCCCTCGTGAAGAAGGTCGAGTCGCAGAACGCTGCCGGCTCGAAGAAGGTGATCAAGACGTGGTCGCGCGCGAGCACGGTGCTCCCCGACTTCGTCGGCCACACCTTCGCCGTGCACAACGGCAACAAGTTCATCCCGGTCTACGTGACGGAGAACATGGTGGGGCACAAGCTCGGCGAGTTCGCGCCGACGCGGCTCTTCCGTGGACACACGGGTGCCAAGCCGGCGGACAAGAAGGCGCCGGCACCCAAGGCCGCGGGAGGCAAGTAACCGATGCCAGCAAAGAAGGCAGCCAAGAAGACGCCGGCGAAGCGCGCCGCGAAGCGTCCCGCCGCGAAGAAGACGGCGACGCGTCCGGCGCCCGCGACTGAGGCGCACGCGATCATGCGCGGGACGCGTCAGTCGCCGTACAAGATGCGGCTCGTGATCGATCAGATCCGCGGGAAGGACGTCAACGAGGCGCTCGCGCTGCTGACGTTCTCGAAGAAGCACGCGGCGAAGCAGATCTCGAAGACGCTCAAGTCGGCGGTGGCGAATGCGGAGCAGGCGGCGCGTTCGACGAACGCGGCGCTGGACGTCGATGCGCTGTACGTGAAGCGGGCAGTGATCAACGAGGGGCCGAAGCTCAAGCGGTTCATGCCGGCCGCGCAGGGGCGGGCGACCCCGATTCAGAAGCGGACCAGCCACGTCGAGATCGTGGTGGCCGAGAGGGGTGGGCGATAATGGGACAGAAGACCAATCCGATCGGCTTCCGACTCGGCGTCAGCAAGCAGTGGAACTCGCGGTACTACGCGGGGCGTGAGCTGCCGGCGCTGCTGCGCGAGGACGAGCTGCTGCGGAAGTATCTCAAGGCGCGCCTCGGGCACGCGGCGATCGCGAACATCGTGATCGAGCGCAAGCCGGGGAAGGTCGTCGTGACGCTGCACACCGGTCGTCCGGGTGTCGTCATCGGGAAGAAGGGCGCCGAGGTGGACAAGCTCCGCGACGAGCTCTCGCACCTGACCAACAAGGAAGTCGGGATCAACGTCGAGGAGATCAAACGTCCCGAGCTCGACGCGCAGCTGGTGGCGGACAACATCGCCGCGCAGCTGGCCCAGCGCATCTCGTTCCGCCGCGCGATGAAGCGCGCGGTGCAGAGCACCATGCGCATGGGCGCGGCAGGGATCAAGGTGAAGGCAGGCGGGCGACTGGGCGGTGCGGAGATCGCGCGTGTCGAGGGATACCATGAGGGCAGAGTTCCCCTGCACACGCTGAGAGCCGACATCGACTACGCGATCTCGACGGCGAAGACCACCTACGGCACCATCGGTGTGAAGGTGTGGATCTTCAAGGGCGACATCATGCAGGATCGCCGCGGCACCACGTACTCCAGCGGGCAGTAAGGAGCCGACCGATGCTGAGTCCGAAGCGCGTCAAGTTCCGCAAGCAGTTCAAGGGCCGCATGACCGGCCTGAGTCAGCGTGGCAACACGGTGGCGTTCGGTACGTTCGGCCTGCAGGCGCTCGAGCCGGGCTGGGTCACCAGCCGTCAGATCGAAGCGGCTCGTGTGGCGCTGACCCGTCACATCAAGCGCGGCGGCAAGGTGTGGATCCGCATCTTCCCCGACAAGCCGATCACGAAGAAGCCGGCCGAGACCCGCATGGG
>DASVNI010000054.1:0-5297 GCA_036383935.1 Gemmatimonadaceae bacterium
GGCGAGATTGTATGTCGCGACGAGTTGCAGCTCGGTATGCTGGGCCTCGGCACTCAGGCGCAGCGCCTCGTCGAGTGGCGCGGACGCGTCGTGATACTGCCCGCTCCGGATCGCGAGAACTCCGAGGTTGAGTGATGCGCGCGCCCACAGCGCGATGAGACGCGCCGCGCGCGCGTATTCGATCGCCTCCTCCAGGCTTCGCCGCGCATCGTGCCAGCGGCTCGAGGTGAGCTCGAGCAGTCCGATATTGTGAAGCAACGTCACGCGTCTCACGACGTCGCCGAGTGGCACGATGAGCTCGAGCCCACGCGCGAAGAGCGCTCGCGCGCGTGCGCCGTCGGACAGGAGCAAACATGATCCGAGGCGGTTACAGGAGTCGGAGAGGAGCCAGGGATCGGCACAGCGTTCCGCGATCTCCAGGCACTCCTCCGCGACGCGTTGCGCCTCCACGGGGTCGCCAAGGCGGCCGAGCATCTGGGAGCTCATGAGGAGAATCGACGCGCGCTCCGCGTCCGCGCCGACCAGCGTCGCCTCGTCCACCAACGCGAAGAGAGAGCTCAGCGTCTCGCGCGCACCCTGCCCGCGTCGCATTCGCACAAGCGTGCGCATCCGCTTGAGCCGGATGGCCCGCACCGGATCCTTACTTCCCTCGTACCAGTCGAGCGCCAGGTCGCAGAGCGCTTCCGCATCCTCATAGTGCCCGGCCTTCTCGGCCAGCTCGGCCAGCTGTGCCCGGACGCTCGCCAGTGCTTGTGGCGACGGTGCGTGACGCGCCGCGACCGTCAGCAGCGTCGACGCCGCTGCGGAATCGTAGAGCTGGAGTGCCGAGTCCGCCGCCAGCACCGCATGACGATGCGCCTCGGCGCTCTGCCCCGCCGCCTCGTAGTGCGTCGCGATGAGCGACTGCGACGCGCCCTCCGACCTGGCCAACGCTGAGGCCAGCTGCGCGTGCAGCTCGGCCCGTCGCTCGGCGGGAAGCGACTCGCGCGCGATGTGCGCCAGCTCGTCGTGTGAGAAGAGATAGGATGCGGTGTCGCGATCGTACGTCGGTGTCAGCAACCGCGCATCGACGAGACAGCGGATCGACTCAGCCCTCGCGTGGTCATCCCAATCACCGACGCGCCGGAGCAGCTCCTCGTCGAACTCGCGATCGAGCGTCGCCGTGAGCTCGAGCATCGGGCGACAGTGCGCGGGCAGCCGATCGATCCGTCGACCCACCACCTCGGCCAGACTGACGGCCGTCGGCAATTCCTGGAGATCCCCCCAGCGCCAGCGGTCCGCCTCGCGCGCGAGATGCCCGCTCTCCTCGAGATCGCGCAGCAGGTGGACGAGATGGAGCGGGTTCCCCTCCGTGTGCCGGTACAGATACGCGAGGAGATCGCGCCCCGCCTCTCCGTGGGCCATCGCCCCCTCGACCCAGCGTTTGACGTCGTCGCGCGTGAGGCGCGTCATGCGGATCTCGTCGTGGCGGGGCCGCGAGCTCAGGCGCGCCCAGCGCTCGAGTGCGTCGTCGGACCGCTCGTCGGTGCGAATGGTGAGCGCGAGCACAATCCTCTCGCTCTCGATCTGCGGTATGAGATGCTCGAGGGCGTCCCAGGACGCGTCGTCGGCCCACTGCATGTCGTCCAGGAGGATGAACAGCGGACGCTGCTGCGCGGCAAGTCGGAGGAAGTCGGCGAGCTCCTCGAGGAGTCGCACCTTGCTGCCGCCGCGACTGAGCTCGGCCGACGCACGCTCGAGCGAGGGATCGAGCGAGGGAAGCTCCCGCCACTGGCGCGTGCTCTTCACGGGCAGCCGCCGCACGGCGCGCAGCACCTCGCTCCAGAGCGCATACGGCTCGGGCAGCCGCTGCTCGTGACATGTGGCACTGATGAGCGAGCCGCCGCGCAGCCGCACCTCGGGGCCGAGCATCTGCACGAGCGAGCTGCTGCCGACACCCGACTCGCCGATCACGGCGACGACGCGCGCCACGCCACGCACCATGTCGTCGAGCGATTCGCTCAGCCGCGCGAGGGGCTCCGTCCGGCCGACGAACCGCTCGAGGTCGAGGCCGGCCAGGTCGCGCGAATGGGCGAAGGCGGCGTTGTCTGCGCCTGCGTCGCTCTGCGCGCGGCGCGCGGCGCGGATCAGATGGTCGAAGTCGCTGCCGTGATCGGGGGCGGCTGCCGTGCCGACAGAGAGGGTGAGCCGCACGGGGAGGTCGGCGGCGCCACCGGAAAACCGATGCGCGCGCACCGCCGCCAGGAGGCGCGCGGCGATAGGTTGCCCCACCGCCATCGGCCCGTCGATCATGACGAGCAGCTCGTCTCCCGTGAGGGCGACTGCATCGGTGCCACGAAGGCTGCGTCGCACGAGCATGACCAGCTCGCGGAGCATGAGCTCCACGCGGCGTGGGTCGATCTCCTGCCGAAGCTGCTCCAGCCGCGCGGGAACCGCGGCCAGCACCACGACGGGGCGATCCGCGGCGATCACGCTCGCGAGGGACGCCAGCTCGTCGGCAGAGAGTTGAGGGGCAAAATCGTCGGCGAGCATCCGGAACCGGTGCGTCGGGGGTGCATGGGTGGGATCGCTACGACGCGCCCCTCCGCCACTCCTACCCTAGGGGCCCGGCGCACCTGGACGCAAGGCGGGAAGGGCGCCCTTAACCGATGCGCGCCGCCGGCGTCCAACGGATCGGAGTCACGCCCACGTACGATTCCAGGAACGACGATGATGATCCCGCATCTTCGGAGTGCCCACATCGCGGCGCTCGTCGCGATCGCCGCCTGCTCGCCGGCGACGCCGAGCAGAACACCCTCGCCCGTCACGGCGGCACGAGGGCGCTACCTCGTCGTGCCACCGTCCGAGCCGCGCGAGCAGACGGCGGACGAGCAGGTGCGCCACGTGCTCGATCGCCTCGCCTTCGGTGCGCGACCGGGCGACGTCGCGCGTGTTCGCGCGACGGGTGTCGACGAATGGATCGCGCTCCAGCTGGCCCCCGATCGCATTCCGGATTCGGCGACCGACGCGCTCGTCGCCTCGGCGTTCCCGACCTATCACCTGCCGACCAGCGAGCTCGCCGCCGCGGCGCTGGCCAGCCAGCAGGCGATCCGCCAGCGCGCACGACAGCTCGCGGCGCAGGGCGACAGCTCGGCAAAGCGCGACGTGCGCACCGAGGTGCTGCGCGGCGATCCGATGCTCCGCGAGCAGCTGCAGCGCGCGCGTCGCTCGGTGACGGACGTGCAGAGCGTCAAGCTGGCGCGCGCCGTCACGAGCGAACGACAGCTCGAGGAGGTGATGACGGACTTCTGGGAGAACCATTTCTCCGTCTTCTCGGGCAAGGGGCAGACGCGACTCTTCCTCGCGGACTTCGACCGCGACGTCATCCGCCCGCGCGCGCTGGGAAAATTCCGCGACCTGCTCGGCGCCGTCGCGAAGAGTCCGGCCATGCTGTTCTACCTCGACCAATTCCAGAGCACCGTTGATTCGATGCACACGCCGCTGGCCGGCGCAGCGATGCGACGGGCGCGGCTGCAGCGCGGTCGGCCGGTGCAACAGGCGCGGCCGGCGCAGCGCGCGCGCGGCCTGAACGAGAACTACGCCCGCGAGCTGCTCGAGCTGCACACGCTCGGCGTGGATGGCGGCTACACGCAGCGCGACGTGATCGAGGTGGCGCGCGCGCTCACGGGCTGGACGATGAATCCGCGCCAGGGGGGCGAGTTCAACTTCCGTCCACAGATCCACGATGCCGACGAGAAGACGGTGCTCGGTCACCGGCTCGCGGCCGGCCGCGGCATCGAGGACGGCGAGGAAGTGCTCGACATCCTCGCGCGCAGCCCGGCGACGGCGCACTTCATCGCACACAAGCTCGCGGTCCGATTCGTCAGCGACGATCCGCCGCCCGCGCTCGTCGATCGTGCGGCGCGCACCTTCCTCTCGACCGATGGCGACATCCGCGAGACGGTGCGCACGATCGTCACGAGTACGGAGTTCTTCAGCCGCGCCGCCTATCGCTCGAAGGTGAAGAGCCCGTTCGAGCTCGTGGCCTCGGCGCTTCGCGTGGTCGGCGCGCCGGCGGATACCACCCCGCGCTCCGCACAGACGGTAGCGTTCCTGGGCGCGCCCATCTTCGGGCACCAGGCGCCCAACGGCTGGCCCGAGACCGGAGACGCGTGGATGAACGCCGGTGCGATCCTCAACCGCATCAACTTCGGGCTCGCGCTCGCGGGCGGCCGCTTGCCCGGAGCGAGTCTCGCGCGGTGGCCGGAGACGGAGCATCTGCGCGGCGCGTCGCGCGAGCAGCAGGTGGATGCAGTGATCGGCGCGATGCTCGGCGGACACGTTTCGCCAGACACACGAAGCATCCTGCTGAACGGAGAGAATCCGCTCGCCACGAAGTTCGCCGGCAGCGTCGACAGCGCCGCAGTGCGCGCCGCCACGGCAGCTGAGGACGACGACGGAAGCACGATGCGCCCGATGGCGCGCCGGCAACCGGGTGCGGCGTTCGCTCGCCCGGTGCAGCTCGAGGGGCTCGCACAGATCGTCGGGCTGGCGATCGGCGCGCCCGAGTTCCAGCGGCGTTGACGTCGAATCGCATCATCACGTACTGTGATTGCTCCTCCCTGTGGCGCTTCGCACCTCCGGTCGGAGTGCTGCATGTCCACCGTGGTCATCGCTCCTCCCTGCGGCGCTTCGCGCCTTCGGTCGGAGTGCCGCATTCGATCAACTGAGAGGAATCCATGGATCGCCGAGTGTTCATGAAGTCCGGGGCGATGGCCCTCGTGACGATGGGGTTGAGCCCGAGCTTCCTGCGTCGCACCGCGTACGGCGCGGAGCTGCTGCGCGGCGCGGCGACGGCGGGCAACGCACGCGGCAAGACGCTCGTCTGCCTCTTCCAGCGCGGCGCCGCCGATGCACTCAACGTCGTCGTGCCGCACGGTGAGGCGGCCTACTATCGGCTGCGCCCGAACATCGCGATCGGCCGGCCGACGCTCGCCGCTGGCCAGAGCGGCGCGATCGACCTCGACGGATTCTTCGGATTGCATCCGTCGCTCGCACCGATGAAGCCGTTGTGGGACCAGGGACTCCTCGCGCCGGTGCACGCAGTCGGCAGCCCGAGCAATACGCGCTCGCACTTCGACGCGCAGGACTACATGGAGACAGGCACACCGGACGAGAAGGGGACGCACGACGGGTGGCTCAATCGCTATCTCGCCGTGCGCGGCACGTGCGAGGCCGGATGCGCGCACGATGCGGCACAGCATCCCTTCCGCGCGGTGGCGATGACGCCCCAGACGCCGCGGATCCTCGAGGGCCCG
>DASVNI010000055.1:0-2572 GCA_036383935.1 Gemmatimonadaceae bacterium
ACTTCGCAACGGCAGGTGCAGATCCCTCGACTTCGCTCGGGATGACGGCGGGTGTGTCGGTACTCGAGCGGTCGGAGAGCATCCTGCTCGCGGCGGCACGACGCTATCCGCTGCGCATGCTGCGCTGGCACTATCGCAGCCGTTATCCCGAGCTGATCGCATTCAGCAACCAGGAGTTTTATGGCAATGGGCTCGTGCTCTTCCCGCATCCGGGGACGGAGCGCGAGGGCGACGGCATCAACTTCCATGCGGTGGACGGTGCGCTGTACACCACCAGCCTCAATCCGCGCGAAGCGGAGGCGATCGTCGAGGCCGTGCGCCGGCACGCCAAGGAGCAGCCGGAGCGCACGTTGATGGTCGTGACGATGAACCAGCCGCAGCGCGAGCTCGTCGACACACTGGTTCAGAACGCCGAGAAGGACGATCCCGCGCTCGCCGCCTTCCGCGAGCGGCATCAGAATGGGCTCGAGCCCTTCGCCGTGAAGAACCTCGAGAACGTGCAGGGCGACGAGCGCGACGTCATCGTCGTCGGTGTCACCTACGGCCCCGACGAGCGTGGCATCGTCGCGCAGCACTTCGGCCCGATCAACGCGACCGGCGGCGAGCGCCGGCTCAACGTGCTGTTCACGCGCGCCAAGTTCCGTCTGGATGTGTTCTGCTCGTTCGAGCCGACCGCGCTGCGCATCACCGAGCAGAGCCCGCGCGGGCTGTGCGTGCTGCGCGACTATCTGCGCTTCGCGAAGGAGAAGAACCTCGCGACGGGGCGGTTCACCGCGCGCGAGCCGGAGTCGGACTTCGAGGTGGAGGTGGCGCGCTCGTTACGGACGTTCGGCTACGACGTGCACGCGCAGGTCGGCGTCGCGGGCTATCACCTCGACCTCGCCGTCGTCGATCCGGAGCATCCGGGGCGCTACCTGCTCGCCATCGAGTGCGACGGTGCGACGTACCACTCGGCGAAATCGGCGCGCGACCGCGACCGGTTGCGTCAGGAGGTGCTCGAGCGGCTCGGCTGGCAGGTGCACCGCATCTGGTCCACCGACTGGTTCCGCGATCCGCAGGGGGAAGCGAGCCGCGTCGTCGCGCGCGTCGAGGCGGCGCGAGGGTAGCGGGCAGACTCCTCACGGCGCCACTGCCGTGAAGGGCGTTATCGGTCTCGGCGCTGAGTTCAAAAACGGAAGGTCTGACGCGGATGCTGCGGATTGAGCGGATGCTGGAGCAACTGCAACACGAGCCGCAACTGCAACCGCTAACCGACAACGGCTATCGCAACTGATTTTTTGGGAAGGGGGTGCGCCGCGCAGAGTCTCTCGTGGCGCACCCCCAAAATCAGTTGGCTGTGAATTGGTTGGTGGGCTGATGCGGCGGTGTCCGGCAGTCAGTCTTTGCTGTTGTAGTTGTAGTTGCCCTAGCATCCGCCTAATCCGCCGCATCCGCGTCAGGCCCTCCGTTTTTGAACTCAGCGCCGAGACTCCCAACGCAGTTCAGCGACTGACGGGCCGACCTTCGACAGTCCGGAGGCCTCGTCGTGACGACACGCGAGCGCAGTCAGCGCAGCGAGATCGTTCTCGCCGCCAAGTGCGCCGCAACGAGCACCGGCAGCGGATCGATCGGGTTGCCGCGCGACCAGTGCTTCACGTCCGCGCTCCGCGCGATGGCGAAGTGCAGATGCGGCGCACTCGGCGACGCGTTCCCCGTGAAGCCCACGAAGCCGATGAGCTGTCCGCGCGCCAGCCTGGTGCTGTCGGTGAGCGCGTCCGCGTAGTGGTCCAGATGCGCGTACATCAATACGAACCGCTCCGACGAATCGGCGGCGTACACCATCAACCCGCCGTCGATGCTCCGGAACAGTTTGAGCACGCGCCCCGCCGCCGCCGAGCGGACCGGTGTGCCGCGAGGCGACATGATGTCGAGCGCGTGGTGTTGGCGTATGCCGCCGGCGCGCGGCTCGTTGAAGTTGCTGTGCAGCGTCGTGGGATCGATGCTGTCGAGCGGCATCGCGATCTCGTGCGTGATCAGGGCGACGTCGTCCGCCGTCACGCTGTCCGTCCCGCTCGGCGCCGGAGTGGGAAGTGCTGCGTTGGTGATGCGCGCGGCGCGGCTCGTCGAGTCGGCGACGCGGAGGACGGAATCGATCGCACCGCCCGCTGAGCTCACGACAGGCGCCGGCGGCGCGACGAAGCCGGAGCCGTAGCCGCGCGCCATCGCCACGGCGACGAGGGCGATCGTCGCGACGAGCGCGCACTGCACGTAGCTGATGATCTCGATCCGGCCGACGTCGCGCGCGTCGGGCGCGGCCTTCTTCCGTCGCCAGCGCATCAGCGTCGTCATCGGCCAGATCTCCAGCGCGAAGACGACGAGGAAGAGCGTCATCTTGAGCATGAAGGCGTGGCTCACGACGTAATACGACGAGGCTTTCTCCGTGCCGGCGAACAATCGCCACAGCCCCGTGATGATCCACAGCGCGGCGGCGATCCCCCACCACGTGTCGCCGACCAGGGCGCGGCGGATGGCGCGCGGGTCTTCAGGGTGCCGGAGTGAATCCGACAGCGCTCGGCCGCGCGCCCACACTCCC
>DASVNI010000056.1:0-13141 GCA_036383935.1 Gemmatimonadaceae bacterium
CCCGCCGCCCGATTCGTCGGTCCAACTCACTAACTCACCAACTCACGCAGGAGATGGCTCCGGCCCGCCAAGCAGCGGCGGATTGCGCCGCGGCTCGTGCACCGGATTCTGCACCGGTGTCGGCGTCGGCGGCGTGAGCGAGCTGGGACCACGCGGCAACGGCGGCAGCTTCTCGCCACGCGCCATGATCCGGATGTCCTCCGCCGACAGCGTCTCACGCTCGAGCAGTGCCTGCGCCATCGTGTGCAGCAGGTCGATGTTCTCCGACAGCACGTCCTTCGCGCGCTCGTACGCGTTGGTGATCACGCGCTTCACCTCGGCGTCCACGAGCTGCGCCGTCTGCTCCGAGACCTCGCGCCGGTGCTGGATCTCGCGACCCAGGAAGAGCTCCTGCTCGTTGTCACCGACGAGGATCGGACCGATTGCGTCGGAGAGTCCCCACTGCGTGACGTAGCGCCGCGCGATGCTCGTCGCCTTCTGGATGTCGCTCGACGCGCCCGTCGTGACGCGGTCGTAGCCGAACACGAGCTCCTCCGCCGTACGACCACCGTACGTCATCACGAGCATCGCCTCGAGCTGCTGACGCGTGATCGACACCCGGTCGTCCTCGGGCAGCGTGAACGCCAGACCGAGCGCGCGGCCGCGCGGCACGATCGTGACTTTGTGCAGCGGATCGTTGCCGGCCACCTTCATCGCGCATAGCGCGTGTCCCGCCTCGTGGTACGCGGTGAGGCGGCGCTCCTCCTCCTTCATCACCATCGATTTCCGCTCGGCACCAAGCATGACTTTGTCCTTGGCGTCCTCGAGGTCGATCATGTAGAGCTTGTCGTGCTCGCGACGGACCGCGAGCAGCGCGGCCTCGTTCACCAGATTCGCCAGGTCCGCGCCCGCCATTCCAGGCGTGCCACGCGCCAGCGTGGTGATGTTCACGTCCTCGCCTACCGGCTTGTTCCGCAGGTGCACCTTGAGGATCCCCTCGCGGCCACGCAGGTCCGGCGCATCGACGACGATCTGCCGGTCGAAGCGACCCGGGCGCAGCAGCGCCGGATCGAGCACGTCCGGACGGTTCGTCGCGGCGATGAGGATGACGCCCTCGTTGCTCTCGAAGCCGTCCATCTCGACGAGCAGCTGGTTCAGCGTCTGCTCGCGCTCGTCGTGACCGCCACCCAGGCCGGCGCCGCGATGGCGGCCGACCGCGTCGATCTCGTCGATGAAGATGATGCACGGCGCATGCGCCTTCCCCTGCTCGAACAGATCGCGCACACGGCTCGCGCCGACGCCGACGAACATCTCGACGAAATCGGAGCCCGACATCGAGAAGAAGGGACGTCCCGCCTCACCCGCCACGGCACGCGCGAGGAGCGTCTTGCCCGTACCTGGCGGGCCGACGAGCAAGCATCCCTTCGGCAGACGGCCGCCCAGCTTGGTGAACTTCTGCGGGTCCTTCAGGAACTCGATGATCTCCTGAAGCTCCTGCTTCGCCTCGTCGGCGCCCGCCACGTCGGCGAACGTCACCTTCGGCGTGTCGCCCGTGAGCAGCTTCGCCTTCGACTTGCCGAACGAGAACGCCTTCGCGCCTCCCGACTGCATCTGCCGGAAGAGGAAGAGATAGAACCCGATGAGCAGCAACCACGGCAGGAAGCTCACGACCACGCTCAGCAGGTTCGGCTTTGCGTCCGTGCCCGTGATCGTCACGCCCCGCGCCGTCAGCTGATCGATCTCGCTCTGCGAGTTCGCCACCGGCAACTGAAGGCTGAACCGCTTCGCGGTCTTCTGCCCGATCACCGTCGCCTGACGGAAGGTGCCGGTGATGTTCTTCCCGGCTGACACCGTCACTTCCTTGATGTTGTTGGCGGCGAGCTGGGCCCGATAATCGGTATAGTTGATCTCCGTCGTCGCCTCGGACCGCGGACCGGCCAGCTGGATGAGGACGACTGGGATCAACAGGATGAAGACCCAAAATGAGAGCGTCTTGGAGAAGCGCCCCCAATTGAAGCCCTTGTTGTTGTTGTTCTTGTTGCCGTTTTTCGGCGACATTGGCACTGGCATCTACAGCAGGCTCGCGATGTAGGGGACGTGCCGAAAGCTCTCGGCGTGATCCAGCCCGTATCCGACCAGAAACTCGTGCGGTGCGTCGAATCCCACGAACTTCGTCTCGTACTTGAGCTCTTCGGCGATGTGCTTGTGGAGCAGGGCGCAGATCTCCAGAGATTGCGGGTTCCGTGCCCGTAATAAATCCATCAGGCGATTCAGAGTCCGGCCGGTGTCGACGATGTCTTCCACCAGCAGGATGTGTTTTCCCTCGAGCTTGGTTTCCGGATCGTACACCAACCGGACGCTCCCGCTCGAGACCGTCGCGTCACCATAGCTCGACGCGACCAGAAAGTCGACGTGCAGCGGCCGGTTGATCTCTCGCACCAGGTCGCTCAGAAAGATGAAGCTTCCCTTCAATAACCCCAGCACCAGAAGATCACCATCGGGATAAGTCCGGGTGATCTCCGCCCCGAGCTCGCGAACCCGCGCCGCGATCTGCGACGCATCATAGACGACGCGACGAAGCGTTCGTCCCTCGAGCCGCGGGTCAGCCGTTGGCACGCTCACAAAGGTAGTGACGGATCGGTCGTCCGGACCGTGCGGTCGCCGCGTCGCTGCGGCGTACTCCTGGAATCCAGACGATTTTCCCACCCTGCTCGACAACGGGCCAACCCTCTCGGTCACTACCCGTTACACCCGCCTCCGTCAGATACCGCTTCACGCGCCGCGGCCCGTTCGCGCCCGAGGACGCCAGACGATCTCCGGCACGCCACCGCCTCACCACGATCGGCGCCGACCCCGCGATCGCCGCACTCCACCCATCCGCCCCACCGGGCTCCGCCGCGACCGAGAATCGAAACTCGCCCCACGTCACCGCTCCGTCAGCCGGCAGCTCCGACGTGCCAGGATCGTTTGGCCGGGCCCGGCGCAACACCAGCTCACCGGCGCCTCCCCGTGCCTCGAGCATCCACCCGCCGGCGAGTGGGATCGCGCCCCGATGCGGTTGCGTCATTGTAAATGTGGTACACCGGTGAGTTCCGCGCCGATCGAGCGCCAACCCCACGCGCCCGGCCAGGGCGCCCCAGAGCACTGCTAACGAACTCTCCCCATGTCTGGCGAGTTCCGCCTGCGGCACGATGATCGTTGCAGGATCGGGCTGGCGGAACGGGATCCCGGCGTCCACGAGCGCCTCCACCTCGGACCGCCACTGCGCCGCACGAGTTCCAATGTTCCAGAGCGTCTCGTCGATCGACGGATCGGCGCGCCGCAGCGCCGGCAGGAGGTCGTGACGCACCCGGTTTCGCAGGAACGCCCGACTCCCGTTACTCGGGTCCTCCACCCACGACACGCCCCGCGCCCGCGCGTAGGCCTCGAGCGTGCTCCGCCGCAGCTCCAGGAAGGGCCGCGCGATGGGACTTGCCACCGCCTGCCCCGCCAGCCCGCGCGCCCCGCTGCCGCGCAGCGCGCGCATCAGGATCGTCTCGATCTGATCATCGCGCGTGTGCGCCGTGACGACCCTGGCTCCTCGGGCCTTCGCAGCGTCGGCGAGGAAGCGATGGCGCGCCACGCGCCACAGCGCCTCCAGCCCGTTTCGTCGCCCCCACGCTGCCTCATCCGACAGCTGGTCGGTCACCACGGCGAATCCGCGGCGTCGGGCCTCACGCGACACCAGCCGAACGGCGCGCGTCGCGTGTGCGCCCGTCCCGTGATCGAACGTCGCGACCGCGGCGACTCGCGTCGCCGCCACGGCGGCGAATGCGTCGAGCAGCACCATCGAATCCAGGCCGCCCGACACGGCGAGCAGCAGCGGCAGATCCGAGTCGCGCGCAGCGCGGCTCGCGCACTCGAGGACCTCGTGGCCGACGGACGATGGCATGCTCGCTAAGTATACTGTGCGTCCGACCTTCCACGGAATCGGCCACCTCTGGCTCGCCCTCGGGCCACGCGCTAACTTTGCTGCGCTGAAACTCGATCAACGCCTTTCGGAGCGACACCTTGGAAACTCATGGCCCGCTCGGCACACTCTGGGTCGGACTCGGACTCTGCGCGTTCTACATCGCGCTCGTCTGGATCAATACTCTGCTCGGCTTCGTGCTGACGCCGCTGTTCATCGTCCCCGCCACCTGGCTGCAGGATAAGGTGCTCGGCAAGGCTCGCGTGCGTGACTGAGCGGGCGGCACGCCGGTCCAACGTCGTGTCACGGGACGCGCGCTTTCGGCGCGCGTCCTTTCGTTTTCCGGGCCATCGCGCTGCGACCTGGCTCGCCGCCCTGCTCCTTCTCACTCCTGTCTCGCTGCGCGCACAGGGTCCCGCTCCGCGACCCTGGCTCGACTGGCACACCGTCGAGACGCCGCACTTCGTCCTCCACTATCCGACCGCGTATCGGGAGTGGACACTCTCCCTCGCGCAGCGCATCGAGACGGTGCGCACCGAGGTCGTTGCCCTCGTCGGATACGGACCGAGGCGCCGCGTCCACGTCGTCATCGACGACCCGATCAACGCCGCGAACGGGTACGCATTCACGACGCTCGACGCGCCGACGATCGTGCTCTGGCCCGTGTCCCCCGATCCACGTTCGGACATCGGCGACTACGCCGTCTGGCAGGATCTCCTCACGACGCACGAGTTCGCGCACGTCGCGCACCTGACGCGTCCCTCGCGCAATCGCTTCCAGAAGCTGCTGCAGTCCATCTCGCCGGTGCCGCTCGGCCCGATCGCCACGAAGGCGCCGCGGTGGGTGATGGAAGGTTACGCGACGTACATCGAGGGACGCGTCTCCGGCACGGGACGCCCGAATAGCGCCTGGCGCGCCGCGATCCTGCGCCAGTTCGCCCTCGAAGGTCGGCTCCCTGGATATGGGCAGCTCAGCTCCACCGGCGGATGGATGTCGGGCGAGTTCGCGTACCTCGCAGGCTCCGCCTTCCTCGAATGGCTGGCACGTCGCGAGGGCGACTCGAGCGTCGTCGCGCTCTGGCGTCGCATGACGGCGAAGACCGACCGCTCCTTCGCCGGCGCATTCGGGGGCGTGTACGGCGACTCCCCCTCCGAGCTCTATGGTCGCTTCACCGTCGACCTCACGGCGGACGCCGTCGAGATCGCGCGTCAGCTCCGGCGGCAACAGCTCAGCGAGGGCACTCTCGTGCAGCGACTTCGCCGCTCCACCGGCGACCCGGCCATCGCCCCCGACGGACGCTTCGTCGCGCTCACGATCCGGAAGATCGACGCACCGAGCCAGGTCGTGGTGTGGAACACCGCTGACGAACCGGATACCGCGGCCGCGGCCCGCCGCGCAGCCCAACGGCGTCGTGATCCGGAGGACGTCCCGGATCGCAGCTTCTATCCGCCCGCCCGGAGAGTCATCGCCTCACTCGTCGCGAATGACGGCTTCCCCTATGAGACGCCGCGATGGTTCGCCGACAACAAGCGGCTGCTCCTCACGCGAAACGTCCCCTCCCGCGATGGCACCTACCGCCCCGATCTCTTCGTCTGGAGTGCGGAGGATGGAAGCCTCTCGCGCATCACGCGCCGCGCCGCGTTGCGCGACGCGGATCCCTCCGTGAATGGCGATTGGGCCGCCGCCGTCCGCTGCGAGCACGGATGGTGCGACCTCGTACGCGTCGATCTCGTGACGAAAGCGATCCGCGTCCTGCGCGCCGGTAGTGTGACGCGCAATTACTACCGGCCCCGCGTGTCGCATCGCACCGGCGAGGTGATCGTCTCCGAGCAGTTCGGCGACCGCTGGCGCATCGCGCGCGTCTCGCCGACCACCGGCGAGCTGCGCTACGCCGACCCCGACGACGGAGTGAATCGCTACGACGCGACCTTCGACGTCGACGGCGTCTCCATCGTGACGACGTCGGAGCGCGGTGGCTTCATCAATCTCGAGCGACTCCCCGCCGACGGCAGCGCACCGGTAGCCATCACGCGCGTCACGGGCGCCGCCGTCGCCGCGGACGTTGCACCCGATGGCGCGGTGTGGTTTCTCAACCTCCAGTCTTCCGGCTTCGACCTTCGCCGCATTCGCCCCGACAGTGCGCGCATCGACACGCCGCTCCCCACGGTGGCGCTCGGCGATACCATCTCGGGTGTGATGCCTCCGCCGCGCCCTGCCGTCGTGCGCGACACCACTGCGAGGCTGCCTGTGCCTCCCCTGCCGGCCGAGCGGCGCTACGGATTCGGCCCCTCCCGCTTCCGCTACGTTCCGAGCGGTAACTCCGGCTTCGGCGGAACGACGTTGGCGCTCTCGATCGCCCGCAGCGATCCGGTCGGGCGCTTCGGCTTCCTCTTGCAGGGTGAAGCGGGAGCAGGTGCGCTGCCCGCAGGTGGCTCCATCGCCTTGATCTCTCGCGCGCATCGGACCTTTCTCGGCCTCAATGGGTGGTCCTCGCACGAGGCGCCGTCGCGCGTGCTGCCGATCGCGTTGGAGGAAGGGCTCGATCTCTCGCGCGCCGGCGGCGCGCTGCGCCTCGACTCTCGACGCATACGCGACGGGGGCGAGCTCACGGGAACGCTCGCCCTGCTCGGCGAGAACCAGCGCGCGACCTCCTTCCCGGACGCGACGCGCGCCGCCGCGATCTTTGCCTTCGGCGCAACGGTTCGCCGCGTCGACGAAGATACCCGCTATCTGCTCGCCCTCGACGGGATGGGAGAGCTCGGCTCCATCGCGAGTGAACGCTACGCACGACAGCGCAGCAGTTTGCTGTTCGGTACGGCCCAGGGTGATCGCGCAATGTTCACGGCTCGCCTCGCCTATGGAACCGTTGGCGGCGGCGACGGTTCTGGTCGGGAGTCCTACGCCGTTGGCGGATTCCGCTCGGCGCTCATCGAGCCACTGTTCGATGCGCGTCGCGTCGAGGCCGCCGCGTATCCGGTCGGTAGCGCGACCGGCCTGACCTTCGCATCGTATCGCGTCGGCGTACCGGTGGAACCGATCGAGTTGTACTACGCCGGCGTCACCACGGACTTCTTCCAGTCGCAATTGCGCAGCTACGGCGCGGAGGTTCGCACGCGCGTGCCGGCCATCGCCGCGCTCGGAACACCGGAGGTCGCGATCCTCGCCGGATTCGCGCGCGCCCAGGACGAGCCCGTGGAAGGCAACTGGCGCTACTACGTGAGCCTCGCGTTGCGCCCGTGACGCACGACACGCCTCTCGCGATCGGCGTCGTTGGATGCGGCGCGATTGTGCGAAGCGCACATCTCCCTGTGCTGCTCGGCATCGGCGACGCCCGCATCACCGCGATCGCCGACTCGGATGCGGCGGCCCTCGACGCCGTACGCGCTCGTGTGCCGCATGCGCGCGCCTTCCCGTCCGCTGACGCACTGCTCGCCGAAGGAGAAGTCGACGCGGTCATTGTAGCGGCACCGTCGGCGCTGCACGCTGATCTCGCCGTCGCAGTGCTGGAGCGACGTCGGCATCTCTACCTCGAGAAGCCCATCGCGACGACGGCCGCGGACGCGCAGCGCGTGCTCGATGCCTGGCGCCGCGCTGGCTGCATCGGCGTCGTGGGATACAACTACCGCCGCAATCCCCTCGTCCACTCAGCCGCCAGCATGCTGCGCCGCGGCGACGTCGGACGCGCGATCGCCTTCAGGACGGTCTTCTCGACCTGCTTCCACGACTCGGCCACACCTCGGAGCTGGCGGCATTCGCGCGCATCTGGCGGTGGCGTGCTCCTCGATCTCGCACCGCACCACATCGACCTGATCCGCTTCCTCTCGGGTGTCGAGGTGGTCCGCGTCTTCGCCCAGATCCGATCCCACCACTCGGAGGACGACACCGCGCTACTCCTGCTCGAGCTCTCCGACGGGAGCACCGCCGATCTCTTCGTGTCGCTGTCGTCGGCCGAGTCCGACCGCGTGGAGATCTACGGTGAGAGGGGTCGCATCGTGGTCGATCGCTACCGCGAGCATTCCGTGGTGGCCGATCCGCTGCGCGCACACCGCTCGGCGTTCGACTACGCGAAGCGCCTGGGAGCCCGTGCCCGTGGCCTCGCGTACGCGGTCGCCAAGCGCCGCGCGCCCGCCCACGAGCCCTCCTTCGCGCGCACGATGCACGACTTCGTCGCCGCCTGCCGCGCCAATCGTCCGATGTCCCCCGATCTCGCCGATGGCTTCGCGAGTCTCGCCGTCGTGCTGGCGGCCGAGGAGTCCTCTCGTTCCGGACGCGCGGTCGACGTCGCATCTTTTCTCGCATGACCGAGAGCGCTCCCCTCTCAACCCGCACGTCCACGGGTCCGGCGCTGACCGTCGTCTCCATCACGCCGGACAGTTACGAGACTGTCCGGCGCACCCTTCGCCACGTGCGTGCCCAGACGGCGCTCGACGAGATCGAGCTGCTGCTAATCGCACCGTCGCGCGAGGCCCTCGCTGCAGACGAGAGCGAGCTCGCCGAGTTCCGCTGGGTGAAGATCGTCGAGACCGGTCCGTTCGGCCCCACCGGCGAGGTGCGCGCGCGCGCCGTCCGCGAGGCGTCCGCTCCCATCGTCGTCTTCACCGAGGATCACTGCTTCCCGGAGCCCGAATGGGCTGCCGCACTGCTCGCGCGCCACGCCGGACCCTGGGCCGCCGTCGGGCCCGTCCTGCGGAACGCGAACCCCGACACGATGGTCAGCTGGGCCGATCTGTTCATCGCATACAGCCCCTGGCTGGCGCCGGGCAGCGCCGGCCCGCGGGACCATCTGCCCGGCCACAACTCCAGCTACAAGGTGTCCGTGCTGCTCGAGTACGGTGACCGGCTCGATCAGCTCATGGAGGCTGAGTCAGTCCTCCAGTGGGATCTGCGCCGCCGCGGGCACCAGCTGTTCCTCGAGCCGGCGGCTCGGGCGGCCCACACGAACTTCGCGTACTGGACGACCTTCCGATCCATCCAGGTGATGAATGGTCGCGTCTTCGCCGATACGCGCTGCCGCGACTGGTCCACCGCGAAGCGGCTCGCCTTTGCCGCCGCCTCGCCGCTCATCCCGGTCGTCCGGTTCGCCCGCGCCGCACGTGACGCTCGTCGCGCCGGCATCCCGGTCTCGCTAATGGCGCGTGTCGCCCCGACGCTCGCCGCCGGTCTGCTCCTCGATGGCGTGGGGCAGATGCTCGGATACGCCCTCGGCGCCGACGAGGCGCTGCGCGTCGCGCTGGTCGACTTCGAATCGCACCGCATGGAAAGGAACGAGCGTTCGAACCCGTCACGCCCTGCCCCGCGGCTCTAGCCCCGGCACGGGTACCGCACCCTATATTATCGCCCTGCCGGACCCTTCCAGAACCGCGCAGCGTGGCCCCAACCGAGTGTTGTCTTTCCCCTTCCGCTCGTGGCCACGACTCGACGCCCCATAGGAGGATGGAGATGACGTTTCACCGTGCTACACGGTTCGCCCTCGCCCTCGGTTTGCTCGGCCTCCCCACCATTGCCCGAGCGCAGGCGTTCGGCTTGAACGAAATCGGCTCCTGCGCACTCGCTCGCGGATTCGCCACGACGAGCGCGCCGTGCGACGACGGCTCGTCGATCTACTGGAACCCCGGCGCGATCCCCAAGGCGAAGGGACTGACGGCCCTCGCCGGCGTCGCCGCGATCTCCCTCGATGGTTCCTTCACGCAGGACACCACCCTCAAGAGATACGATATGGATGTCTCGACGGAGTGGGTTCCGCATCTCTTCGTGAACTACCGCACCTCGGGAAGCCTCGCCTACGGCCTTGGTGTGTACGTGCCCTACGGCCTCACCTCCCAATGGGGCACCGATTTCCCCGGCCGCTTCTCTGCGCTGAAGGCGTCGCTCCACACGATCTACGTGCAACCCAACGTCAGCTACGCCCTGAGTGACGACTGGTCCGTCGGCCTCGGTCCGGTCTTCGGATTCTCGAGCGTGGAGCTCGTGCAGAGCGCCGATCTCTCACAGGTACAGGCAGCGGCCGGAGGACCCACCTTCGGCCAGCTCGGTATCCCGAAGCGAACCGAGTTCGCTCGCGCCACGCTCAAGGGGAACACCACGGCGTTCGGCGTGAACCTCGGCGTGCACGGTCGTATCAATACGAGCTGGGAGGTGGGCGCCCGCTTCCTCTCCCAGATGTACTTCAAGTACGACGACGCCGACGCGACCTTCCAGCAGATTCCCACCGGACTGGTGCTCGCCGCGGGCAACCCGCTGGGAGCCCCCGCGAATACGCCGGTGGACGCTCTGCTCGCTCCCCAGTTCGCCTCGGGCGGCGCGCTCGCTGCACAGAAGGTTCAGACCCGGATCATGCATCCCGCGCAGGTGCAGTTCGGGGTCGGCTACAACGGCTTCGATAGCACCACGATCAGCGTCGACTATGCCTGGGTCGGCTGGAAGTCGTTCAAGACGCTCCCCGTCGATTTCCAGGGCGGCGCCCCCGATAAAGTGCTCCTCGAGAACTACAACAACACCTCGGCCCTCCGCCTGGGCGTCGAGCACCGGTATACGAGCGGTGCCGCCATTCGGGTCGGAGGCGCCGCGACCGCCTCTGCCGCGCCGGACGTCACCGTCACCCCGCTCCTTCCGGAGCAGGATCGCGCTTACTTCTCGCTCGGCGGCCGGTATCCCATCAACAAGACGTTCAGCGTCGACGGGGCCTACTCGCACATCTTCACGCCGGGCCGGCGCGGACGAATCGACGAACGCACCTCGCCGGCGCAGACCGCCGATCAGCTCAACACCGGCGCGTACTCCCTGCACGCGAACATCTTCTCGATCAGCCTCAAGGCTTCCCTCTAATACGCGCCCGGAGACCTCTGATGTATAGCCTGACGAACCGCACCCGCGCGCTCATCATCGGTATCGGCGCCGCGGCGATGCTCGTGGCTTGCGACGCCAACCGCGACGCCGTGGGCCTGACGAACCTCAACAGCGACATCTTCCGTAGCTACGTCGCGATCGGCAACAGCATCACGGCCGGTTTCCAGAGTGGTGGAATCAACGACTCCACCCAGCAGCAGGCCTATCCGCGCCTGCTCGCGATCCAGATGGGTACGCCGTACAAGTTCGCGTCCCTCGTGAATCCGGGCTGTCCGCCACCGGTCGCCAACTTCCAGACGCAGGCCAAAGTTGGTGGCGCGACTGCCCCGGCCTGCTCCCTCCGCTCGCCGGCCTCCGTCACCGACGTCCTGAACAACGTCGGCGTCCCCGACGCGCGAGTGTCCGACCCGACCTCGACCTCCACCGCCGCGTCGAACCCGCTCACCACCTTCATCCTCGGCGGCAAGACCCAGGTCCAGCGGGCGCTCGACGCTCGTCCCACCTTCGTCTCCGTCTGGATCGGCGCGAACAACGTCCTCCAGGCCGCCTACACGGGCATCCTCGTTCCCACACCGGGGAAGTCCAACGGCATCGTCGGCACCCAGGCCGAGTTCCAGGCGAGCTACGATCTTATGATCAAGCAGCTCCTGGATAGCATGCCGGGCCTCAAGGGCGTGCTGATCGGGGTCCCCGACGCATCGGCCATCCCCCTCATGTCCTCAGCAGCTCTCATCGCCGCCAGCCCGCAGGCCCAGGGTGCGCTGGCCCTGGTCGCCGGGAAGCCGGTCGCGGTGGACCCCAACTGCGTCGGGTCCCCAGCGCTCATCACCACGCCGCTTCTCCTCAACCTGATCAAGGCGGGAACGCACCCGCCAATCATCACCTGTCAGCCGAACCCCGCCGACACCACGAACACCGTCGGCAACCTCTTCGTCCTCGATGCCACGGAACGAGCTCAGCTGTCAGCCTTCATCGCCGGATTGAACACCTTTATCAAAGGCAAGGCGGACGCGATCGGGTTCGCCTACTGGGATCCGAACCCCACCCTCTCGAACCTCCCCGCTTCTGCGAAGGCCCCTTTCCCGAGCTTCGCGGCGACCGGAACCTTCGGCACCGCGTTCAGCCTGGACGGCGTCCACCCCTCCGCTGAGGGCCAGAAGCTGATCGCCAACAATCTGGTCACCGTGATCAACAGCAAGTACGGGACGTCGCTGAAGCCGGTCCCGTAGAGCGTAGAACGGCGCTCGATGACGACGAGGGGCGGCGACCAATCGGTCGCCGCCCTCGTCGTTTGAGCCACTCTGGCAGATGCAGCAGCCAGCAGTCGCAAGCGCCTCACTGGGTTCATACCCGCACATGGTAGCGATCAGTACGAGCCTGCCAGCCTTGCCCGCAGACCTGCATCGCCACCCAGGGGCCTCCGAGTACGAGTCGCCAGGCGGCCAGATCAGAAAGAGGCGACATCGTCCGCCGCGCTCCCCGTCCAACCACTCGCCGCCGTGGCGCTCAGGGCAGCCGAGGCGCCCATCACACCGAGTGAACAGACTATGAAAATATTTGTGATAGCGCCTTAAGCTATTCTTGATTGGCTACTTGAACGATACATGATGAGCTACTTCATCACGTCATTGCCAACATTCACCTGCCCACGCTGCTGCCTACCGATACGGGCCGTTCGATCGGCCTGAGTGCGACCCACCGCCTCCCTGCCCGCCCTGAGGACGGCCCCCGCGGCGCCGGCGGCGAGGTGCACCACCGTCTCGCTTCGCCTCCGTCCCTTCACTCCGCCCATGCCCTCGCGCCGGACGGTCGCTCGCTGGCCCGGCAGCCTTCGGCGTGGAGGCGCGGCCACTACCTGCCGCATTGGCGGCTCGGCGCTCCGCCTTCTCCTTCGCTCTCCGACGCTCTTCCGCCTTCCTCGCACGGATCTCGGCGATCCGTTCCGCGATGGGAACCTCGAACCGCTGCTGCGGTTTGCTCGCGTAATCGAACCCGGGAACGACCACGCGGGGCAGCCGCTTCCCGATCGCCCGTTCGATCGCCGCGAGGTCCTGCTCTTCCTCCGGAGACACCAGCGTGAACGCGTCCCCGGTCGCCTCGGCGCGCGCCGTCCGCCCCACCCGGTGGATGTAGTCCTCCGGAAGATGGGGAACGTCGAAGTTCACCACGTGCTCGAGCTGCTCCACGTCGATCCCTCGCGCCACGATGTCCGTCGCCACCAGGCACCGATACCGGCCGGACTTGAACCCATCCAGCGCGTCGGTGCGCTGCGCCTGGGATCGGTTCCCATGGATCCGCGCGTTGGACACCCCCTGGCTGGTGAGGTACTCCGCCAGCCGGTTGGACCGATGCTTCGTCCGGGTGAAG
>DASVNI010000057.1:0-3651 GCA_036383935.1 Gemmatimonadaceae bacterium
GATCCTCGAGACCCACCTCGGGTGGGCCGCGAAGCTGCTCGGCTTCTACGCGAAGACGCCGGTGTTCCAGGGCGCGAACGAGAAGGAGATCGGGCTGCTGCTCAAGATCGCCGGCCTCACGTGGGTGCGTGATGCGCTGGAGCTCAAGACGCCGAAGCTCGAGATCAGCCAGGCCGACGTGAACGCGATCCTGGCCGACATCAAGCCGGACCGCATCGAGGAGGGCAAGGCGCTTCTTCTCAACGACGTCACGCTGAACGACCTGGGCGCGCGCGGTATGTCCCAGGCGACGAAGGACATCTACGGGCGCATCCGCGAGTTCATCGCGGCGGCGACGCGCGAGATCGTCGAGCGCGAGACGACGTCGGTCGGCCACGAGGTGAACTTCCACCAGACGGAAGACGCCGATCTGCCGGCGTCGAAGAAGGCGGAGTACAAGTCGGCGCTGAAGGCGCTCGAGAAGGTGTCGGGCATGGAGCCGAACGAGCTGCTCGCCGATCAGGAGCTGCCGGCGCTCGCCGGCATGCTCGGCAAGAAGTCCGAGGCAGACGTCGATGCGGCGACGGTGGAGCTTCTCCGTCTCGCCGGCATCACGCCGTTCGGAAAGGTTCGACTGCGCGACGGTCGGAGTGGCGAGACGTTCGCGGCGCCGGTCACGGTGGGCGCCGTGTACATGCTGAAGCTCTCGCACCTGGTCGACGACAAGATCCACGCGCGGAGCATCGGACCGTACTCGCTGGTCACGCAGCAGCCGCTCGCCGGAAAGGCGCAGTTCGGCGGACAGCGGTTCGGAGAGATGGAAGTGTGGGCGCTGGAGGCCTACGGCGCCGCGCACGTCCTGCAGGAGATCCTGACGGTCAAGTCGGACGACGTGAACGGTCGCAGCCGCGTGTACGAGGCGATCGTGAAGGGACAGAACCTGCCCGAGCCGGGCATCCCGGAGTCGTTCAACGTGCTCGTGAAGGAGCTGCAGGCGCTCGGGATCAAGGTCACGATGGGACAGAGCACGGACGGGTTCTACGGCACCGGGATCGACACGGGGACCGCCGAGAACGCCGCCGGTAACGGGAGCGAGGAGTAGTCATGATTGATTTCCGCAGCGTGCGCGACACCCGCGCATCGGCGTTCGACTTCATCCAGGTCCGGATCGCTTCGCCTGAAGAGATCCGTGGCCCCAAGGACACCAAGGAGCGCGAGCGGCTGGAGATGGCCGGCGTGCGCAACTGGTGGTCGTGGGGCGAGGTGACCAAGCCCGAGACCATCAACTACCGGTCGTTCAAGCCCGAGAAGGACGGCCTGTTCTGCGAGCGCATCTTCGGTCCCGTCAAGGACTGGGAGTGCCATTGCGGGAAGTACAAGCGCATCCGCTATCGCGGTGTGATCTGCGACCGCTGCGGCGTCGAGGTGACCCTGTCTAAGGTGCGCCGCGAGCGCATGGGGCACATCGAGCTCGCCGTTCCCGTCGCGCACATCTGGTTCTTCAAGACGTTGCCGAGTCCGATGGGGAACCTGATCGACATCACGCTCCGTGATCTCGAGAAGGTGATCTACTACTCGAACTACGTCGTCATCGACAAGGGCAACCAGGAAGTCGAGAACAACCAGCTCCTGGACGAGGACGAGTACCTCACGCTCAAGTCCAAGGCGAAGGAGGAGGGGGACGCCGCGTTCCTCGCCGACATCGGTGCGCCCGCCGTGCGCGAGCTGCTCCGCCGCCTGGACGTCGACAAGACGGCGGAAGAGCTCCGTGCGGCCGTCGTCGTCGAGACGTCGCAGCATCGCAAGAAGATGCTGCTCAAGCGGCTCAAGATCGTCGACGCGTTCCGCAACTCGGGCGATTCGGGCGACGTGCGCAACAAGCCGGAGTGGATGATCCTCGACGTGATCCCCGTGATCCCGCCGGATCTCCGTCCGCTCGTGCCGCTCGACGGCGGCCGGTTCGCGACGTCGGATCTGAACGACCTGTACCGCCGCGTCATCAACCGCAACAACCGTCTGCAGAAGCTCATCTCGCACCGCGCGCCGGAGGTCATCCTGCGCAACGAGAAGCGCATGCTGCAGGAGGCGGTCGATGCGCTGTTCGACAACGGGCGTCGCTCCAAGGCGATTCGCGGCCGCGGTAAGCGTCCGCTCAAGTCGCTGTCGGACATGCTCAAGGGCAAGCAGGGCCGGTTCCGTCAGAACCTGCTCGGCAAGCGCGTGGACTACTCGGGCCGTTCGGTCATCGTCGTCGGCCCCGAGCTGCGACTGCACCAGTGCGGTCTGCCGAAGCTGATGGCGCTCGAGCTGTTCAAGCCGTTCATCATCCACAAGCTGGTCGAGAAGGGAATAGCGGAGACCGTTAAGAGGGCGAAGAAAATTGTCGAGCGCGAGTCGCCCGAGGTGTACGAGATCCTCGAGGAGATCATCCGCGATCATCCGGTGCTCCTGAACCGCGCGCCGACGCTCCACCGTCTGGGCATCCAGGCGTTCGAGCCGGTGCTCGTCGAAGGGAAGGCCATCCGTATTCACCCGCTCGTCTGCGCGGCGTTCAACGCCGACTTCGACGGTGACCAGATGGCCGTGCACGTGCCGTTGTCGTTCGAAGCGCAGCTCGAGGCTCGCCTGCTCATGCTGTCGTCGAACAACATCCTCAAGCCCTCGGACGGACGTCCGGTGGCCGAGCCGTCGCAGGACATCGTGCTCGGCTGCTACGTCGCGACGAAGGCGCCGGCGGACTTCGCTTCAGTGAAGCCGACGCGGCGCTATGCGTCGATCGCCGAGGTCGAGATGGAGCTGGGCGTCGGCAAGGGCGTGACGCACCAGACGGCGATCATGTACTGGGTGGACGACAAGGATGGCCAGCGCTGGGAGAAGACGACGATCGGTCGTGCGCTCTTCAACGCGATCATCCCGTCGGAGCTCGGCTACAAGAACCACGACATGAAGAAGAAGGCGCTGTCGGAGCTCGTGTTCGAGAGCTACCGCCGCGCCGGTCTCGCCGCGACCGTGCAGTTCCTCGATCGACTGAAGGAGTTCGGCTTCGCCAACGCGACCCGCGGCGGCGTGTCGATCGGCATCGAGGATCTCCACATCCCGCGCGAGAAGGAGACGATCCTCAAGGAGGCGGGCGACCGCGTCGAGCGGTTCCAGCGCGCCTACCAGACCGGTAACATCACGAACGGCGAGCGCTACAACAAAGTCATCGACACCTGGACGCACGCGAACTCCGACGTTGCCGACGCGATGGTCAAGGCCATGCGCGAGAGCAAGCAGGGGTTCAACCCGGTGTTCATGATGTTCGACTCGGGCTCGCGTGGTAGCCGCGACCAGATCCGTCAGCTCGCCGGTATGCGCGGTCTGATGGCGAAGCCGCAGAAGAAGCTCACCGGTGGCATCGGTGAGATCATCGAGAGCCCCATCAAGTCGAACTTCCGTGAAGGTCTCTCGCCGCTCGAGTACTTCTCGTCGACGCACGGCGCCCGTAAAGGTCTCGCCGATACGGCGCTCAAGACGGCCGACGCGGGCTATCTGACGCGCCGCCTCGTGGACGTCGCGCAGGACGTGACGATCACCGAGGAGGATTGCGGCACGATCATGGGTCTCGAGGTCGGCGCCCTCAAGGAAGGCGAGGACGTCATCGAGCCGCTGGCGGAGCGCATCGTCGGCAAC
>DASVNI010000058.1:0-3404 GCA_036383935.1 Gemmatimonadaceae bacterium
AGTCGGGGTGGAGATTTCGCAGGCCGCACGACGCGATCAGCGGCGCGGAGCCGGGGTCGACCGGCAGCGACGAGATGTCGGCATTCCAGGGATTGTCGGCCGGAAAGACGCGCCGTGCCCCGAGTGCGGGGCTCGAGGCGGTATCAGGCGTCGCGCTCGCCGGGTCGGTGAGCGAGCTCTCGGACGACGAACATGCGGCAAGCAACACCAGCGCGATTGGCGCCGCGATTCGGAGCATGTTCGGCATGGCTGGCTCGAGGAGGGGGCTCGTGATGCGACGACGATACCGGTCGTGACGCAGGCGGCACTGCGACGTGGGTCACGTCTGGCCGATGCGGAGGCCGGCGTGCATCGTACCGGCGCGTCCCCTGCCCCGCCGCGCCGTCGCCCTGAGTCGCTGACACCATCATGTCGCTGGTCTTTCCGTTCGACCCGAACATCGAGCGCGCTTCCACCATTCCCGCGCGCGTCTACAACGACCCGGTGTTCCTCGAGCTCGAGCGCGAGCGCATCTTCGCGCGCACGTGGCAGCTCGTCGGCCGCGTCGACGACGTGCGAGAGCACGGCCAGTTCATCACGGCACAGATCGAGAACGACCCGATCGTCGTGCTGCGCGACGGCGACACGCTGCGCGGCTTCTACAACGTGTGCCTGCACCGCGCCGGCCCGGTGGCCTCCGGGTGCGGCAAGCGCAACACGCTGCAGTGCAAGTATCACGGCTGGACATACTCCCTCGACGGGACGCTCCGGCGCGCCCCCGAGATGCAGGGAGTGCAGCGCTTCGACCCCGACTCGATGCACCTCGTGCCGGTGCAGGTTGCGACGTGGGGACCGCTCGTCTTCGTCAACGTGGACGGCAAGGCCCCGCCGCTCGCCGGCGTGCTGGAGGATCTGCCCGCTCGGCTTGCGCCATTCCACTGCGAGTCGATGCGCTACGTGATGCGGAAGGAATGGGAGATCGCCTGCAACTGGAAGATCTACGTCGACAACTATCTGGAGGGCTATCACGTCCCGGTGGTGCACCCGGGGCTGCACAAGGAGCTGGACTACGACAACTACGTCGTCGAGCCGCGACGGTATTTCTCCATCCAGCATGCGCCGCTGCGCCCGCACGAGGGCACCAGCGACCGGAAGTACGATCCGTCCGCCACCGAACAGCCCGAGGCCGTCTACGCGTGGCTCTTTCCGAACGTGATGCTCAACGTCTACCTCGGGCAGATGCAGACCAACGTCGTCCTGCCGCTCGGCCATGATCGCTGCCGAGTGGTGTTCGAGTGGTACGCCGCGAACCCACCCGCCGACGCGGCGACGGACCCGTCGTGGACCAAGCTCCTCGCGTTCAGCGACGAGATCCAGGACGAAGACGTCGAGATCTGCGAGATCGTGCAGCGCAACCTGCGCTCGCGCGTGTACGACCGAGGGCGCTACTCCGCCGCGCGAGAGAACGGCGTACACCATTTCCATTCCCTGCTGCACGAGTTCCTGACGTGACGGCGACTCCCGTCACGGCGGCGGCGCCGGTTCGCCTTCTCGAGCGTTCGCTCGGTGTCGGGTTCGGCGTCGCGGTCGGGGTGGGCACGATGATCGGTGCCGGTATCCTCCGCGCGCCCGCCGAGGTCGCACGTCAGCTTCCCAGTCCGTGGTTGTTCCTCGGTGTGTGGATCCTGGGCGGCGTGTTTGCCCTCCTCGGCGGGAATGCCGTTGCGGAGCTGGCGACGGCGGTACCGCGCTCCGGGGGGCAGTACGTCTTCGTGCGACGCGCGCTCGGACCGTATGCGGGCTTCCTGGTGGCATGGAACGACTGGTTCTCGACGACCGCGTCCGTTTCGGCGGTCGCGATCGTGCAAGCCGAAGCGTTCGGCGCGCTCGTGCCGCGTCTCGCGTCGCATCAGGTGCTTGTCGGGGAGATCGCGGTCGCGCTCACGACCGTCGTGCTGATGCGCGGACTGCGCGAGAGCGATCGGGCACAGCGCGTGACGAGCGTGCTGAAGGCGGTCGTGTTGCTGGCCCTTGTGGGCGCGTGTCTCGTGTGGCGATTGGGCGGCGGCGACGTCGGAACACCGGCGCGCGCCACTACGCCAACGACCGGATGGGCGCTGCTCGCGGCAATGGCGGTCGCGTTCCGGGGAGTCGCCTTCGCGTTCGACGGCTGGACCGGCGTGGTGTACTTCTCCGGCGAGGTACGCGACCCGGGTCGCGAGATCCCGCGCTCACTCATCATGGGTCTGCTCGCCACGCTGGCGATCTACCTGCTGGTGAACGTCGCGTTCCTCGCCGTCCTGCCCATGGACGCGATCGCCGCCTCGCCGCTCGCCGCGGCGACTGCGGCTTCCATGGTGTTCGGCGCCAGTGGGGGCACGGTCGTGCAGCTCCTCATCGCGCTCTCGCTGCCGAGCGCGCTCGTGGCCAACATGCTCTGCGTCTCGCGCGTGATCTTCGCGCTCGGTCAGGACCGCCTCGCACCGGCCACCTTCGCGAGCGTCAACGAGAGCGGAACGCCCGCGCCTGCACTGCTCGCCAGCGCGGTTGCAGCCGGCGTCTTTCTGTTGAGCGGTACGTTCGAGCGGTTGATCGCGATCTGCGCCTTCCTTTTCATCGCGAGCTACTCGCTCTCCTTCCTCTCGGTGTTCGCGCTGCGACGGCGCGAGCCCGACACACCGAGGCCGTACCGCGCGTGGGGCCACCCGTGGACTACAGGCGTGGTGCTCCTCGGGTCACTCGTCTTTCTCGGCGCGACGCTCGTTGCCGATCCGCGTGGCGCGGTAATTGTCGCCCTGGCACTGGTCCTGAGCCGACCCGCCTACCGCGCCATCACGTCGCGCGCCGCCTAGCGCTCCCCCTTCTCCTCGACCTCGTCGCGATCCTCGTCGGCGATGTCGATCGAGAGCGGGAAGAACAGCGAGCGCTTCACGGTCGGATAGGGTGTCTTCCACCCGCGTGCGTCGTGCCAGAGGATGCGGTTGAGCCGCTCGCTCGGCGCCGCGTCGGGCACGTCGAAGCGCATGCGAGCCGACGCTCGCGCAGCCAAACGCCGCTCTGCGGCGTTTGGTCCGATAATTTCGCCGACCCTCTGATTCAGCTCGTAGAGCGACTGCTTCGGTACGAGAGCCTTGTACGGCGTGAGGTTGGGCTGCTCGCCCGCGCCGATGAAGCTGGCGCGCATGTCGGTGGCGACGAGGTCGTACGCGCTGAGCGCCGGCAGGCCGAGCATCAGCTCGATCGTCTTCACCATGCTCGGCTGGCTGTAGAAGGTGCTGTCCACGATGCCGCGCCGCGCGTACGGGCTCGCGACGAGCGCCACGGTGCGATGCCCGTCGATGTGATCGACGCCATCCTGCGCGTCGTCCTCGATGACGAGGATCGCCATCGACTTCCAGAATGACGAGTGCGAGAGGGACTCGACG
>DASVNI010000059.1:0-13551 GCA_036383935.1 Gemmatimonadaceae bacterium
ATGCGGGGATGAGGGGATGCGGATGCGTGGAGCGGGGGGGCGGGAGAGGGGTATGAGGGCGGGTTGACATGCCTCGACATGCGGCAGTTGCAGGGGGGGCTTCGAGGCGCTAAATTCCAAGGCTGTCCTACTTTACGCCAATTCACGTCGGGGTCCTTTTTTATGGCAGTTCCCGCAACGCAGATCCGCCGCGGCATGGTCATCGTGTTCGAAGGCGAGCCGGTCCGGGTGGTAGAGTTCCGTCACCACACGCCGGGTAACCTTCGCGCGATGGTGCAGGCCAAGCTCAAGAGCCTTCGCACGGGGTCGAGCTTCGACCATCGCTTCCGCGCGGCCGATTCGATCGAGCCGGCGTCGATGGAGACGCACGAGCTCGAGTACATGTACGATGCGGCGGGGACGTACCACTTCATGAACACGTCCAACTACGATCAGATCGAGATGGACGAGGAAGCGCTGGGGGACAACGCGCCGTGGATGCAGCCCGGGATGAAGATCCAGGCTGAGTTCTACGACGGGCGTCCGATCGGCGTGCGTCTTCCGAACTCGCTCACGCTCGAGATCGTCGAGACGAATCCGGTGATGAAGACGGCGACGAAGACGGCGTCGACGAAGCCGGCGAAGCTGGAGAACGGCGTGACGGTGAACGTGCCCGAGTTCGTCGCGACGGGTGACAAGGTTCGCGTGAACCCGACGACGGGCGAGTACATCGAGCGCGCGAAGTAAGAGGAAGTAAGCGGCGGAACAGCGGCGTCAGCGGCCGCGCGAGCGGTTGATCTGCGCTGTTCAGCCGATTACACTCAATGCTCTCTACGCTTCGGCGTAGCGAACCGCGCAGGGCGGCGGTGACCACGGTGACTGTAGCTCAATTGGTCAGAGCACCGGACTGTGGCTCCGGGGGTTGCGGGTTCAATTCCCGTCAGTCACCCCTGACTGTGCGAGGGAGCAACGATCGCGTATTCGCGCGACACGGGCTCCCGACGGTTTAGGTCCGTAGCTCAATTGGTAGAGCACCGGTCTCCAAAACCGGCGGTTGGGGGTTCGATTCCCTCCGGGCCTGCGTGAACGGTGGCGGTTGTTTGAGACGGCGAAGGTGAAGGGCACGCGGCGGTATCGTCTAGGGGACTAGGACGGAGCCCTCTCAAGGCTCAAACACGGGTTCGAATCCCGTTACCGCTATGGCACGTGGCCCGTTCGTCTATCGGTTAGGACGGCACCCTTTCACGGTGCAGAGAGGGGTTCGATTCCCCTACGGGCTATTCGTAGGGCCCAACTCCGATCGGCGGGACGGTGTGAGTTGGTGAGTGAGTGAGTTGGTGAGTTGGTTTCCGCGGTGACACGCGGTGTTGGTGCAGGAGATCGGATTCGGTGGCGGTTAGGTGTGCCACAGAGCCCCGATTCAGAGCAAGGGGCCGTAGCTCAGCTTGGTTAGAGCACTCGACTGTCACTCGAGAGGTCGCGGGTTCGAGCCCCGTCGGCCCCGTTGAATTGTGAGTTGGTGAGTGCGTGAGTTGGTGAGTGAGTTCGACAGCGCTCACCAACGCATACACGCAGTACAATGCCCTGGTGGTGAAACTGGTAGACACGCCATCTTGAGGGGGTGGTGCCGAAAGGCGTCGCGGTTCGAATCCGCGCCAGGGCATCCTCGACGTTCGTTGCCACTGTAGCTCAGGGGTAGAGCACTCGATTCGTAATCGAGCGGTCGTCGGTTCAAATCCGACCAGTGGCTCTCTGGTCCTTCATCCGATGCCGTTCAGCCTCCGATCTCATCGGGGGCTTTTTTATTGACGAGAATGCGGGGATGAGGGGATGCGGAGATGCGGACACGGGCCTTCCGCTCATCTCCGCGCAGGGTGATATTCGAAACGTCGGCGCGACGTCTGTGGCCGGCAAATCTGCGGGCGTAATTCAGTTGGTAGAATGCCAGCTTCCCAAGCTGGACGTCGCCGGTTCGAGTCCGGTCGCCCGCTCCTCGATTTCAAGAACGTACAACGCCGCCGGAATCCTCGATTCCGGCGGCGTGTTTTGTAGGTGCCTGCGGCGATGCCCCGCCGTCGCAGAGGTGCTGCTGTGCCCACTACGGCAGCCGCAAGTGGGGGAAGCGCGACATGAATTGAACAATTGGGACTGAATTGGGAGTCCCGCGGTAGCCTGTCCCCTGACGACACCTTCGCCCGGAGACAGGCATGCTGAACGTTCTCTCGCCGCGCGCGGCCGGCACAGTGGAATGCTCCGCTGGTACGCTCGACGTTCCGGTTCGCTACCGCGATGGCTCGCAGGTTTTGGCGCTCTACCGCGTCGGCCTCGATCGGGTGCGCGCGTTGCTCCCGGACGACACGCTCGAGCCGGTGACGCTCGCCGGACGCGCACTGGCGGTGATCACCGCATTCGAGTACCGCGACACGACCGTCGGCGCATACAACGAGGTCGCGGTTGGTTTCTACGTGCGGCGGCGCGGCACACACGTCTCCGGTGTGCGGGCGATGCTCGATCCTGGCCGTGCGCGCGACGCGGGATTCTGGGTTGCGGCGTTGCCGGTGACGAGCGAACTCGCCCGCGCTGCCGGCGCGGAGTTGTGGGGCTACCCGAAATACGTGACGCCGATCGACACGCGTTTCACCCCGAAGCGGGTCCGGGTCGAAATACCCGGCGAGCTCGTGATGGAGCATTCGAGTGGGACGGGGCTTCGCGTCGCCGGTTTGCCGATCGTGACGTTCACGCGCTGCGGCCACGAACTGTTGCGGACGCACATCGACGTCTTTCATCGCGTTCGACTGGGCGGCGCCCGCTCGGTGCGCCTCGACATCACCGGCGATGGGCCTACCGCGGACGTCGTACGCCGACTGGGCCTACACGAGACGAAGGCACTCTCCGCGTTTCGCTGCGACGCATTCCGCACGCTGCTGCCGCTGGGTACGCCGGTTCCGACGAATCACACCCTTCACAATCCTCACAACGAGGTCTGACGATGCGACGTGTCGGCATTGCCTTCGCAATCGGTCTTTGTCTGTTGAGCGTTACCGCGTGCTCGCGAAGCGTGAGTGGCGCGGGCACGCTCGCCACGCCGTCGCTCGATCACCCGGCGGCCTTTGCGGGCACATTCACCGGCGAGTTGCGCATCTCCGGCGGCAGCACATTGCCGGTCGTGGTCACGCTGTTCGCCGACGGCAACGTCGCGACGTCGGATGGCAACGATTTCGAGGGCATTTCGGGCAAGACTTTCGACAGCCCGGGACGCGGCCGGTGGGATGCCATCTCCATCCCGGAACGAACATACCGGTTCAATGTCCTCGAGCTCACGGCCAATGCGAAGGGTGTGTCGCTCGGGGCCGCACGGATTTACGGCACCGGAAGGTTCGACGAGTCGCTCGAAGCGATCAGCGGCGTTGCGCATGTCGCTTTTCCGAATGGGACCGTCTCGAAGGACTCGGTTCTCTTCACGGTGCGCCGCCTGCACACAGATCGGTGAGCAGCTCGCGCGCTTCGCGCACGTCGGCCGTATCGACACCTTCGGTGATGGTCGCGAGCACGCCACGTAGCAGCGCAGCCGCTTCATTGGCGCGATGCCGCAGCCGCCACAGACGCGCGAGGGCGACGGCGGCGCGAAGCTCGTAGTACTTCGTCCGCTGCACGCGCGCGATGCGGAGCGATTCCTCGAGCGAATGCTCCGCCTCGCGTGCGTCGGCGTCGATGAGGCTCACGCCGCGCAGGCGTGCGAGCTCGGCGTCATACGCGATCTCGCCCGTGCGGCGCACGACCGTCATCCCCTCCTCGCACGCGGCGAACGCCTCGCGAGGTTTGCCGACATCGATCAGCGCCTCGGCGAGGATGCAGTAGTAGTATGAGGCCGTGAGCGCCGCTCCCATCTCGCGATACGCGTCAATCGCCGCTCGCGTCAACGCGATACCCTCCTCGGTACGACCGGTGCCGGCGAGTGCCCAGCCGCGAATCGGCAGCACCCACGCGCGCTCCTGCGCGATGTCGTGCTCATCGCAGAGTGCGATCGTGCGATCCACCCAGTGCAACGCTTCGGCCGGCTCGCGTCGGAACTGGTGAACGATCGCCAGGAAGATCATGACGAAGGCGCGCGAGCGCGGGTCGGGCAGCGCGGCCGCCACGTCGAGCGCCTCGCGAGCCCGCGCGAGCGCCTGGTCGGCCTTGCCAAGCAGCCAGAGCGTGCGCGCGGTTTCGGCCAGGGCGCACACGCCGGGGTCGAGCCGGTAGAGTGCGATGTGCTCGGCATGCTGCGACGGATCGTACAGCGCGACGGCACGCTCGAAGCAGTCGTGGCTGCCGGCGTGGTCGCCGGCCACGTGCCGCAAGAGGCCGTCAGCGAAATGACTCATTACCTGAAGCGCCGGGCGATCCTGCGTGAGCGCGATGCGCATCATGCGCTCGCTGAGCGCGGCGGACTGGGCGAAGTCTCCCGCGACGACGTAGAACCCGAGCAGGCCGGCCAGCACCGGGTACACGGCCGCGATGTCGCCGAAGGTCGCGGCGATGTCGCGTGCGGCGGCGTATGCACGGCCAGCGTCGGGAGCGGCGTATCCCGCGACGATCATCGTCGATATGCCCACCGTGAAGTGCAGCCGCATGGCGAGCGTGGAGCGCTCGGTGGATGGCGGAAGCGCGTCGAGCAGCCCGAGCGCGCGGCGGCAGAGGACGACGACTTCGCGATGCGCGAACAGGCGGGACGCTTCCTCGATCGCGAGCACGTAGTGCGCCACCGCCCGCTCGGCGTCGCGCGCGGCTGCGTAGAGAAGTGCGAGCTCGGCGTCCAGTCCCAGTATGCGGCGGTCGGCGAGTCGAACGAGGGCCGACGCGACGGCCGCGCTCAACTCGCGGCGCTGCGCGGGGCCGAGCGTCGCGTACAACGCGTTCTGATAGAGCACGTGCACGAACGTGTAGCGCGCACCGAGCGTGTCATGTGAGTCGATGGCGTTCCGGACGAGCGCGGACTGGCGGGCAATCGCCGCCAGCCGGTCCTCGATCTCGCCAGCGCCGACTCGGAGAACGTCGGCAATCACCGCGGCGTCGAACCTCACACCCTGCACGCTCGCGACGATGAGAACACGGCGATCGTCGGCGCTCAAGCGCTCGATCTTCCGATGGACGACGCTGCGGACGGATCGGGGGAGCTCGTGTGCGAGATCGTTCGCGGCACGCTCGAGCGACTCAGCCGCGCCCGCGCCAGATTCGGTGCGTGCGCGCAGCTCGCGCACGAACTCGGCGACGAAGAGCGGGCTGCCCTCGGTCGTCTCGTGCAGCTTGGCAGCGAGTCCGCTGGTGACGGTGACGCTCGGCAACTCACGCCGCGCAAAGCGCGCGACTTCGTCAGCCGAGAAGAACGGCAGCGCAAGCTCGCGGGCGAGCCCGCGGGCTTCGAGATCGAGGAAGAGCCCCAGGAACGGGTGGCCCGTGCGCCGGAGCTCCTCGTCGCGGTGCGTCGTGACGATGTGCACGCGCAGCGAGGGGAGTCGCGTGGCCAGGTACGCCAGGAAATCCACGGTCGCCGCGTCGCTCCAGTGGACGTCGTCGAGGAACAGAACGAGCGGGCGCTCGCGTGACAGCTCATGGAGAAAGGCCGCGAGCTCGCGGGTGAGCCGTCGCTGCGAGGTGGATGCGTTCCGACGCTCCACGGGCGTCAGCTGCGCCCACCACACCGGGGCTGTACGACGGAGCGCGGCTGCCGCATGGGCGCCATCGGGGCCGGAGCAGAGATCCTCGAGCGCGTCAAGCAGCGGCAGGTACGCCTCGGCGCCGGCGAGGCGTTCGGAGCAGCGGCCGCGCATCACGTAGACGGGCGCGCGACCGGCGAGGACCTCCTCGAGCCATGATTCGACGAGCAGGGTCTTGCCGATGCCCGGCTCGCCGCACACATAGGTGAGCCGCCCGCGACCGGCGGAGCACAGGGCGAGATCGTCGGAGAGTGCGCGGCGTTCGCGCTCGCGGCCGATGATCGGCGACAGGGTGATCGACTCCGCGCTCGGCTCGCCGGCCGGTGAGAAGGCGACTGCCGTGCCGATGTCTCGGACCAACGCGGCCACCGCCGGGTCGGGTGATACGTCGAGCTCGCGCTGGAGTCGCGCGGCGAGGTTTTCATACGCCAGCACCGCCGCGACGCGCGCCGTGTGTGTGGCGGGAGCCTTGATGGCGTTGATGAGATAGATGGCGGCGTCGCCGCTCGCGAGATCGCAGTCGAGCCAGCGTTGTGCCAGTGCGCCGCACTCTTCCCATTGGCGGTGGCGTGCCAGCTCAGCGCATCGGACCGCGGCGCTACGAGTGAAGAAGCGGTCGATCCGCAAACGTTCGCGATCACACCACTGCTCGAAGTCGGCGCCGGCGCCGATGTCGGTACCTGCGAGGAACGGGCCTCGATAGAGGCTCACGACCCGGTCATGCTGGTTCGCGACCGCGGCGGTCGCAAGCAGCTTCGCGTCAACCACAAGCGGAGTATCGTGAGCAAATTGTATCACTTCGCTAAAGCCAGGAACCGCCTCGGCTCCCAGAATGCGGCGGAAGTGAGAGAGTGCGTCGGAAAGTGAATTGCGGGCGCGATCTGCCTCGCGGTCGGGCCAGAAGAGCGCGATGAGCTGGTCGCGGGTCGCAGGGCCATCGCGCAGCGCCAGCCACGTAAGGAGAGCGAGCTTGCGGAGCTTCGTGCCGATCGAAGGCTCCTGCGATCCGTCCGGGGCGACAAGGGTAAGGCCGCCCATGACTCGCAGGGCGAACGGACCAATGGGCATGCTGTGGGGCAGAGGGGGACGGAAACGGCGGCGGCGCGGGGGCAAATGTATGGATGCGATCAGGCACCATCCAGAGCATCGTCACGCACATAAGCATCACAAAACGGAGCGGTGTCGCTGTGGGATTGTTGGAGCGACGCGGGCATAGGCAACGGCTATTGTGACGTCGCAGCCTCCCAAGCCGGACGTCGCCGGTTCGAGTCCGGTCGCCCGCTCTCAATACGCCAATGACTTACCCGCCGTCGGGATCACTGATTCCGACGGCGTTGTCATTTTACGAACTCCCTCGCGCTCACCACCGAGGTGATGAGCTCCCGCGCGGTTGTCCGGTCGTCGCTCGAAAAGAGAACGTGACCGCACGCCTGATGGTACGAGCGAACACTTCGTCTCGTGAAGTGGCGCGAGTCAACGGTGGTAGACTGCCAACCGCAAGCCACCGCCGCGGACCGACTCAGTACAGATACACCTTCGTCCCCACCGGCACGTTCTTGTACATCCACTCGATGTCCTCGTCGGTCATGCGGATGCAGCCGTGCGACGCCGAGGTACCGATCGACTTCTGGAATGGGGTGCCGTGGATCTGGTAGCCATCGCCGAGTTTGAGCCGGTAGTGTCCCAGCTCACCCTTGATCGACCGGTGCTTCGTGCCTTCCGGCGGGATGAAGAGCGCGTTGTCGAACACGATGTACTCGTCGAGCACGAGCGGAACGAACCTCGTCTCTCCGGGCTGGATGACGCCTACTTCATCACCACGCGTAGTGAGTCGCGTACCGTCGCGCAGTCGGACGACCTGGCCGCGCTCGAGGTGCCGGAGCGCGAGCCCGTTTTGGGTGGCGACCTCGACATAGTTCCAGTCGGGTGGGTTCCAGGTAGGCTCGGTGTCCTTGGCGAGCACGGTGCGCACGCCGCGCGGCGTCTCGAATCGCCACGTCCTGCCACCGTAGTGCAGCGTCGTGTTGCTGGCGGTCGCGACGGGCGCGCTGCGCAGGGTGTCGCTGCCGTCAATCACGTATAAGCGATGGGCGCCGATGTCGACGACGACGCGGTACCCGGTGGCGCGCTTGGCCACCGCGCGAGCCGCCTCGTGGCCGGCGCGATCACTGCCCGACCGGAAGTTGCGAACGAAGCGCACGGGGGCGGCGAGCTTCGAGGCAATCGAGCGCATCAGGCCGGGCTCATCCGCGGAATCCGTCGCGACGGCCAGGGTGTCGGCGGTCTGCGTCGCCATCTGAGCGCGGAGTGTCGCGGGGGTGGCGAGAAGCGTGAGGCCAAGGAGCAGCCGAAGACCTCGTCTCATGTTGCCTCTGCTGTGTCGGGAACGGGTTAGTGCCCTCTCCAAGGCAGCATTCGCTCCACTGCGCCGGCAGTCGATAGGCCCTGTGGCCTACAAACCGCGGCCCGCCACGGACGTCCGAGCGGAGGCGTCAACGTGCGCGCACGAAAGCGGGTCGAGCGCCACCTCGGCGAAGAGGGAGACGGCGACCGGGTCACGCCGAGGCACGATCCGGTCGCCGCTCCTTGCAGAGTCATTGAGTCGAAAGTCATTGAGAGCCCCCGCGCACTAGCACCGGGGGCTCTCGTCGTTTGCAAGGTGAACTGGTCAGCGTCAAATCGAGTGCGTGCATCATGCGCAGGCATTCAATCACCTTCGCGCTTCAACATTCGCAGACGCGTCGCTGGCGCGACCGGCTCGTTGGTCCAAGGGTGGGGTTTCCGGCTTCAGTCCGCTCAGCGTGGCGCGTGTGGCACGCCCAGCGCAATTGACCGACGCCCATGCGCACGTCGTCCAGTCGTGCAGAAACCAGAAACTCACTCAATGGCAGTACGGAGGGGTAGTGAACATGCAGCAACGTAGCACTCGTTACATCCGGTGGCTGGCACCCGCCGCCCTGGGCGCCGCGCTCCTTCTCAGCAGCTCGGCCTGCAGCGACGACGACATCACCGCCGTCTTCACCGCGGCGACCATTACCGTGAGCTCAGGCAACGGACAGGCCGGCACGTTCGGCCAGCCGCTCGCTCAGCCGATTGTAGTCCACGTCGCGGATCGGAATGGGGCCTCGCTCGCGAACGCTCTGGTCAATTGGACGGTCACGTCCGGTGGTGGATCAGTCAGCGCGGCGAGCAGCCGGACGGACGCAAACGGAAACACGTCGATCACGTGGACCATGGGGCCGGCAGCGTTCGTGGATTCCTTGCGGGCGACGATCTCGAACGGCGCCTCCGTCAACATTACGGCGACAGCGACACCACCCGTACAGGTCGTGAGCGCAACCGGCGACATCACCGCTGGTGTCAACCAGTACCGAGCTCTCCTCGGTACGCTCAACCCCAACGTGGCGGGAGAGCAGCCCGGTGGGCGCCGCGAGATCAACTGGGACGGTGTGCCAGCGGGATTCACGAACAACGACAACTTCCCCGGCAACTTCTTCAACGTGAACTCACCGCGCGGGGTGGTGTTCACGACGACCGGGTCAGCGTTCCGCATCAGCGACAACGGGTACGTCGACGTGAACGCGGCCTATGTTGGCGAGTTCAACGTCTTCAGCGCACCGAAGCTCTTCGCGGCGAGGGGAAGCACGATCACCGATGTTCGGTTCTTCGTGGCCGGATCGAACACGCCGGCGCTGGTGAGCGGATTCGGTTCGGTGTTCGCGGACGTCGGGTTGGCGACTTCGACCACCATCGAGTACTTCGATGCCGCCGGAAACCTGCTTGCGACCGCAAAGGCGCCTACGCGGAGCGACGCGGCGGGACTCTCGTTCGTCGGCGCCATGTTCCAGTCGCGGCTCGTCGCACGAGTGCGGATCACTTCGGGCAATACCCCGATCGATCCTGCCGTGACGGACAACGTGAGTACTGGAGGGAACCGGGACATCGTCGTGATGGACGACTTCATCTACGGCGAGCCGCGCGTCGCCCCGTGACCGTCTAGCAGGGCCGATATCCTGCGGCGCAGCGGGAATGGCAAACGGGAGCGCGCACTCCTACTGCGTGCGCGCTCCCGATGCCATTTCAGCCAATCAGACCTTGACGGCCTTGCCCGTGTAGAGATCGAGCGTGAACGCGGCGCCGCCGATCGACATCGGCACCAGGCGAGTGCCGTTGAAGGTGATCGTCACGATCTTGCTGACGGTGAACGTGCGCGTGACGCCGTTCTTCACCACCGTGCCGGTGCCGGCGATCTGGCGCGTGACGGTGCCGCTCATCGGCCACGGGTTCGTGCCGCGCGGCAGGTTGACGACGACGTTGGTGAAGGTCGTCGCGTCCGTCGTGTGATACGTCCGCGTGCGCTCCGTGTCGTTGGCGTAGCCGCCGTCGGTGCGGTTGCCCGTGCCGTTCCACGTGCGCGACGTCTCGTGGCCCAGGAGGCCCGTCGCCGTCATGGTGCGTGTGCGCGAGATCGTATCGGCGCCGAGCAGCGTGGGGTGCACGCCGTTCACCGCAAGCTGGAAGTTCGCCGACGCCGTGGTCGTGTCGTTGTAGCGCGACATCGCGGCGCCGTTCGCGTCGGTGAATGCTGCGCTGCGGCTCAGCGTCAGCCCGTTCTTCACGACGTCGGGGCAGGTGAAGCGGCCCGTCGCGCTGGCGTACGTGCAGCCGCCAGCGAACGCCCAGAAGGCATAACGGACCGAGTCGGCCGCGGTCGCGGAGGTGCTGAACGACGGCCTGCTCGCCTGGATCAGGTCGTAGGCCGGCGTCGACGCATCCATCGAGGCTTCGGTTGCGGTCATGACGTTCACGTCTTCGGCTGTCGCGTCGCCGGCCGAGAGTACCACCGCCTGGAGCGTGTCGGCGGAGCTGAGCTGGAGCGATGAAGGGCTGGACACGTCGGATCCGCCGCACGCGGCGAGGACGAGGGCGGACACGATGCCGCCGCCGATCAGTATACGTTTCATCCGGAAGCCTCCCTACCAGAGTGAGCCTCGTTTGCGGACGCAAGTGGCGTCACGGCTGGTAGACGGAGTGATCCGTGGGACGTTACGTGATCTTGCGCACAATCACCGGCTCTTAATGGATTCTTTGTGCGCCGAGCCGCCCGATTGGCGGGAGCCGGGGGATCGGACTCACCAACTGCAGCGCGTGCGACCATCCTTCGAGCACGGGCGCTCCCCGGACAACAGGTAGGCTTCGCGCTCGCTATAGGTGTCGCCCGCCCAGGAGGTGCCGTGAAGCTCGTGCATGGTGAGCCCGACGCCCCCATCCAGCAGGTTGAGCGGACGTACGAGGTCGAACGACATCACGCGGGACAGGCCCTTTCCGATCGTCCCGCCCCTGGCCAGCAGGGCATCCCCGATATCCGTCCCAAACAGGATCTCGTCGCGAAGCTCCTGCGCCACGTGCACGTTCTCATGACGCAGAACAGCCTCCCATGGCTTGTTCGACTGTTCCGACAGGAGGATGACGCGGCGGAATTGCTGTCCGGCCGCATCGGCGTTCGTCGATGACCCCATGACTTTCAGACCACCGCTGGTCACGAACACGGGCGTCAGCGATGCGAGACTCCTCCCGAGGTCGAGCGACGCGCCATCCGGCCGCGCCAGCGCCACGTAGGATGTCATCAGGAGCGAGCTCGCCGAGAGACGGTAGCGGGCATGGAAGGAATCGCCCAGTCCGAGCTCCAACGAGCCCAGCGGCATCGGCAGCACCACGCGCGAGAGCGCGGGGACGCCGGCCGCGGCATTCCGGGAGAGGCTCGCGCCAAGGCCGGTGAGCATCAGACCCGGCACGCGCAGGGGCGTACTCGCGCCGACCATGCGCATCCCTCCGTACGTCACCAGGCCGCCGGCAGTCCCGCCAATCAGCGCATCGCGCACGGACCGATGCCCGTGCCAGGCCCGCACAGCCGCGGACAGACCGCCAATCGCGGCATTTACGCCGGCGTAAAACGCCTGTGAATTGCTTATCAGGCCTTGCCCGGGTGCAGGAGTCGCTTGCGCACGTGCCGGACCGGGGACGGTCATGAGCACGGCAATGACTGCCAGGACGACGGAGGGTCGGCAGGGGAGGGGGAGGGACATCTTGAATCGCAACGGCGGGGGACATCGTGCGCATCGCCTGCGACGAGCAATGCAGCGAGCACTGCGGAACGAGGGAGGTCCGCGACTCGGTGCCGGCACAGGGGGGTATGTGATCTGACACCTCGGACAGCCCTCCGGTTCCGTTTGTCGCGTGACGATCTCTGCCACAGGCCCGGCGCCACGGGAAGCACCGGAGGAACATGGGTCCCGTGCCACGTACGACCTGACGCAGGTCAACGGCGAATGGTGGCGGTCGCGGATGCACGAACGCCGCTCGAATCAACAATCCGAGCGGCGTTCTCTTTGAAGGGCGACGTGGGTTGCGCTAAGGTACGAACCGGATGATGCGCATCTCGGTCGACCATCTGGTGTACGCGACGCCCGACCTCGCGCGAGGAATGCGAGAGGTGGAACTGCTGACTGGCGTTGCACCGACGCTGGGCGGGCAACACCCCGGCCGAGGAACGCGCAACGCCCTGATCGCACTGGGCGACGACTCGTATCTCGAGATCGTCGGCCCCGACGATGATCAACTTCGACCGGTGGGCGGCCGCTGGCTCGGGGTAGATGTGGTGACGAACTCGCGGCTGACCACGTGGGCGGTGAGATCCAACGACGTGCCGGGTCTCAGGCGTCGCGCTCTCGAGAGCGGAGTTCCCCTCGGTGAGGTGCGCCACGCAGAGCGGCAGCGGGCCGACGGGGTCAGGCTCTCATGGCAGCTCACCGATCCCGATCCGCTCGTGGCCGGCGGCGTCATCCCATTCTTCATTGATTGGGGAGCGTCGCCGCATCCATCGCGTTCCGCACCGCATGGGGCGACGTTGCTCGATCTGCGCGTCGAGCATCCCGACCCATCTCGCATTCGGCGGATGTTCCGCGCGCTCGATCTCGATGTGGTCGTCACCGATGCAGAGAGCGCAGCGCTCGTGGCGGTCATCGACGGCCCGCGCGGTTGGATCGAGTTGCGCTAGCTGCCGCGCGGGCGCTGCTCTTTCGTTGCTCAGCGCCTCAGCCGCGCCCTCATCGAGCGGTCAGGCCACCGAAGATCGCGCCGAGTAGCAGCGGGCCGACATGCGTGGCGGCAAACGCGAAGCCGCCGAGGCCAGCGAACGCACCGACGAGCGGGATCGCCACGACGGAGGCTGCCAGCATACCAAGCAGAATGGAAAAGATGACAATCGGCAGGAAGACCGCGGCCATCGCATTACCGATGCCTCCGGCTTTCCTGCCGCCGACGAACCCGGCGATGAGCGAGCCAACGAACGGGATCCAGAAGAGCAGGATCTCCAACAAGAACATCCAACCAATCGCCGAGAGAATGCTGCCGTGTTTGGCCGGCTGGTCCATCGTCGAGGTAGCCACGGGTGCTCCATGAAAGCTCCGTGATGATTCGGGCAATGTCCGTTCCGATTCCATGACGTGCTCAGTGGCACCATCGGCCAATGGGGACTGCGTCTCGGCGCAACAATGATGGTGCCGATTCGCTCCGCAGCCCTTCGCACGGGGCGCGGAGCAGTCCGTTCTCTCCTCACGTCACTCGGAGAGCGGCGATGAAAGCAACCTGGTGCTGTTGTCTCGCGAGCCTGCTGCTCGCTGAATCGCTCCACGTGGCCCATCAGTGATCAGGGACGGCGTGATTCCTGGTGGTGTTGCTGCTTCGGCACCGTCAGGACGATGGAGACGACCGCCGCCGCGACCATCAACAGGTTCGCGACGAAGGCGACGAGCGCGGCCTCGCGGATTGCGAGATTGTCCTGCCGACCGGCGAAGGTGACGGCACCCGCTAT
>DASVNI010000060.1:0-6050 GCA_036383935.1 Gemmatimonadaceae bacterium
CGTCGTGGGGCCGATCTCCATCGGCTCCTTCGTGATGTCGATGTTCGCGAGCTGCTTGAACTGGTGGTACATGCTCGGGAGCTTCTTCTTGATGTGCTCCGCGGCGTTCGGGAGCTTCTCCTTGATCCACGAGATGTCGAGGAAGACGCCGCCGTGCGGCGAGCCGCGTCCCTCCTTCACCTCGCGCACGATCATCCGCGCGACGTGATCGCGCGTGAGCAGCTCGGGCGGGCGGCGTGCGTCCTTGTCGCCCTGTGTATAGCGCCAGCCCTCTTCCTCGTTGTCCGCCGTCTGCGACTTGTAGTTGTCGGGGACGTTGTCGAACATGAACCGCTTGCCGTCGCGGTTCGTGAGGACGCCCCCCTCGCCGCGCACGCCCTCCGTCACCAGGATGCCGCGCACACTCGGCGGCCAGATCATCCCGGTAGGATGGAACTGCACGAACTCCATGTCCTGCAGCGCGGCACCGGCGAGGTACGCCAGGGCATGGCCGTCGCCGGTGTACTCCCAGCTGTTGCTCGAGATGCTGAACGCGCGACCGATGCCACCCGTCGCGAGCACGACGGCCTTCGCGCGGAAGACGCGGAACCGTCCGCGCTCCCGATCGTAGGCGAGCGCGCCGGCGATCCGCTCTCCGTCGTGCAGCAGCGTGACGACGGTGTACTCCATGTGGACGTCGAGCCCCTCGTGGATCCCGTGATCCTGGAGCGTACGGATCATCTCGAGTCCGGTCCGATCGCCGACGTGCGCGAGCCGCGGATAGCGATGGCCACCGAAGTTGCGCTGCAGGATGCGACCATCCTTCGTGCGGTCGAACAGCGCACCCCACTTCTCCAGCTCCTGTACGCGCGCCGGTGCCTCCTTCGCGTGCAGCTCGGCCATGCGCCAGTTGTTGAGGTACTGACCGCCGCGCATCGTGTCGGCGAAGTGGACGCGCCAGTTGTCGCGGTCGTCGACGTTGGCCATCGCCGCGGCCATCCCGCCTTCCGCCATCACCGTGTGCGCCTTGCCGAGCAGCGATTTGCAGACGACGCCGACACTCACGCCGCGCGACGCAGCCTCGATGGCGGCGCGCAGGCCGGCGCCTCCGGCGCCGATGACGAGCACGTCGTGCACTTCCGTCTGAAGTTCGTTCACAGGATCCGCCAATCGTGCCAGATGCCCAGCGCGCACATGCGCACGTAGACGTCGGTGAACGCCACCCAGAACAGGCTGGCCCACGCCCAGTTCATGTGCCCGCGGTTCAGGCAGCTCACGCAATCGTACGTCACGCGGCGCACTGGCCGGCCGGCCATGCGGTCGAGATAGCCGCCGACGAGATGCCGCAGCGAGTGGCAGCCGAACGTGTAGCCACCGAGCAGACAGACGTTGATCAGGAGCACGAAGGAGCCGACACCGATGCCGAAGCGCGTCGCGCCCGATGCGTCGGTGAAATGGAAGCCCTCCCACGCGTCGTGCGCGAGGATGAGCAGGAAGAGCAGGGCGAAGTAGAGGAAGTACCGGTGCACGTTCTGGAGCACGAGCGGCAACGTCTTCTCGCCGAGATAGCTCTTGCGCGGCTCGCCGACGGCGCAGCTCGGCGGATCGGCCCAGAACGCCTTGTAGTACGCGCCCCGGTAGTAGTAGCAGGTGAAGCGGAAGCCGGCGGGGAAGGGAAGGATCAGAAGCGCCGGCGAGATCGCCGCGAGCCACCGCGGAGCGTGGGCGAACCACCCATGCGGCGGCGGGCCGAAGATCAGGGGCGAGTAGAAGGGAGAGAGATAATTCCCGTACTCGAAGTTGGCGTTCTGGAACGCGGCCCACGTCGCGTAGACGAGGAAGCTCGAGAGGACCGTGAAGACACCGAGCGGAGGAAGCCACCAGGCGTCGCGGCGCATCGTTTCACCAAAACCGCGACGCCTGAGTTGCACGACTGGCTGCGTCATGAAGCCCGTCCCTCTAGGCAGAGTTGCGGCTAAGGTAGGGAGGGGTCCGGAGGCGCGGAAGAGGCGCGCGGCGCCACGCGCGCTAGTATCAGTGATGACCAATCGACTCGAGATCGCTCCTTCCTGCGGCGCTTCGCACCTTCGGTCGGAGTGCCGCATGACCGCCGTTGTGATCGCTCCTTCCTGCGGCGCTTCGCTCCTCCGGTCGGAGTGCCGCATGGCCGCCGTTGTGATGCTCCTGCTCGGTCTGGCGATCGCTTCGCCACTGCGCGCGCAGCAAGGCACCTGGATGCTCGGGCCATTCGAGAAGCCGCGCGAAGCCAACCCGGTGATCGCACCGCGTGCGACGTCCACCTTCCGTTCGCCGATCAGTGACAGCACGGTGCACTGGGAGGAGTACGCCGCATTCAATCCGGCTGCCGTCGTGCGCGACGGCAAGGTGATCATGCTGTATCGCGCCGAGGACGCGAGCGGCGACAAGCAGATCGGTCACCACACGTCTCGGCTCGGCATGGCCGAGAGCAGCGACGGATTGCACTTCACGCGACGCGACACGCCGGTGCTCTACCCGGACCGTGACGCGCAGCAGGCGAACGAGTGGCCGGGTGGCGTCGAGGATCCACGCCTCGTGCAGACCGAGGACGGGACCTACGTGCTCACGTACACGCAGTGGAACCGCGACGTCCCGCGCCTCGCCGTCGCGACCTCGCGCGATCTCGTGACGTGGACCAAGCACGGTCCCGCCTTCGCCCAGGCGGCGGGTGGGAAGTACCTGCGCATGGAGTCCAAGTCGGGCGCGATCCTCACACGCGTCGTCGGTGACCGGCTCGTCGCGACGAAGGTGAACGGCAAGTACTGGATGTACTTCAACGTCCCCGACATCCTCATCGCGACGTCGGACGACCTGATCCACTGGACGCCGATCGCCGACGCGGACGGCAAGCTCGCGAAGGTGCTGTCAGCGCGCCCGGGCTACTTCGACTCGTGGCTCGTGGAAGCTGGTCCACCGGCGATCCTCACGTCGCGCGGGATCGTGCTGCTGTACAACGCGGGCAACAGCGCCGAGTTCGGCGCACCCGGCCTGCCGGCGCGCGTCTACACCGGCGGTCAGGCGCTGTTCGACGCACGCAATCCGGTGAAGCTCCTTGCGCGCTCCGACACGCCTTTCATCAGACCGACGGAGCCGTACGAGCGCACGGGCCAGTACGCCGAGGGCACGACGTTCGTCGAGGGGTTGGTGCCGTTCAAGGGACGGTGGTTCCTCTACTATGGAATGGCGGATTCGCGAGTTGGCGTTGCGGTGGGGAAGAAGCCGTGAGTTGGTGAGTTGGATAGTGAGATAGTGAGTCGGTTATCTCGCTATCCAACAAGCCAACTCACTGCAGTTCGGTGTCAACTCTTCGCGCGATGCCTTTGTCCAAGGCGTATCGATGGCGATCCCGGAGCACTGGGCCGACGCTCTCGCATGCATTCCCTCCTTGCGGCTGTGAGTCTCACTGCCGCGTGTGCCTCTCAGCCCTCGGCACTCGCGCGACGGCCGGCACCGGTGGACCTGAATGCTCCGGCGACGTCACAAGTCGACGCGATGGCGTCGACAGACGAGCGCTCAACGACACGCGGTGACATCCCGCGCGGGAGTTCGGCGCGCTATGCGAGCATGGCGGACCTGCTCATCGCTCGCGCGCCCGGGCTCGACGTCCGCGCGATCGGTAACGGACGATTCACGTTGCGCGTGCGCGGACACACCACGCTCCCGAACGCCGAGCCGGTCGTCGTCATCGATGGTGCGCGCTATCAGAGGAACGGCGCGGAGATGCTCGCCATGATCGCGCCGCGCGAGGTGAAGCGCATCGAGGTGCTGAAGGACCCGGCGTCGATCGCCGCCTTTACCAGCGCCGCGACGGGCGGGGTCGTCGTGGTGACCACCTGGCGCCGCTGACCGGCCGCGTCGGCCCCTTTCGCGCCAAGGGGTCGGACCCCAGCGTGCCAAGGGGTCAGACACCTTCGGTATCTGACCCCAGGATCTGGTCCCACGTTCTGGCCCCGCATTCCGGGAGGCAGTATGCCAGTCTCGGTACTCAGTACCGAGTACTACCTACTGGGAGTGGCCGTTGTCAGTTCGCCGCGAAGCAATACAGCAGCCCGGCCCCGCCCGTCGACACGAGATTCTGCTGCCCGCACCCGCGCGACGGATGCGCCGAGTTCCACGACGTCGATCCGCCGCCCGTGCGGTCGTGGTGGCCGACCTGTGCGCTGCCCGTCGCGGCGTTGCTCGTCCAGTTGTTGCACGTCGAGTCGAAGGTGCCCGCCAGCGCGCGGCCCTCGGTGTCGGAGCCGGTGAGGATGTCGTGCACGTTCGGCGTGTCGCCCGCGCCGTTGACCATCGCGCCCTTCTCGGTGATCGCGTTCATCTTGTTGATCTGATTGCGATCCTTGATGATGTCGCCGTGCAGGTCGGCCACGTTGGCGGCGATCATCGCGCCCTTCGCGTTGTGCCAGGGGCCCGCACCGATGCGGTCGCGCGCGTTGATCGGGCGGCCGTCCGTCCCGAGGGCACTGAGGTACGCGTGCCACGTCCGGCCCGGTGCGGCGGCCGCTCCCGACGCGGCCGCGAGCTGTGCGCACCAGGCGTCCGCGCCGGCGAGCCCGCCGTAGTTCGCGCCGTCGCCCTTGCCGGCACTCGTGATGAAGAAAGTCATCGGAGCCTGGGGCTGCTGCGGCGCCGCCGGCGCGGGATTCTGCGCGCGCGCCGTACCGGCGAGGGTTCCGACGACGAGGATTCCGCGAGCGACGACCGACAGAACGCGCATGTGACCGATCTCCATGTGAGAGTTCACGCTGGTGCGAGCGGCGGGAACCTACCATGGAGCGAGTGATCGATCAATTCGCCGAAAAGATCCTCATCGTTCGGCACTCCGACCGGAGGTGCGAAGCGCCGGAGGGAGGAGCGATCAAAGCGGGCATAGTACTATGCGCGGGCCGCGTCGAGATTCGCTTCGCGCGCCCGCTCGGCGATCCCCGCACGCACGCGTGGCGCGACCTGCGTGCCGAACAGCTCGATCGCCCGCATCGTCGTGCGATGCGGCATGCCGGAGAAGTAGATCAGGTAGCGCGTGTTGCTGAAGATGTCGTACTGGAAGAGGATCTTCTCCGCGACGGCCTTCGGATCACCGACGAGGAGCGCGCCGCGTGGGCCGCACAGCGCGTCGAACTGCGCGCGCGTCGGTGGCGGCCAGCCACGCTCGCGGCCGATCCGGGTGAACGCCTTCTCGTGACCAGGCCAGTATTCCTCAGCCGCCTGGCGTGAGCTCTCGGCGATGTTCCCGTGGCCATTGATGCTCAGCGCGAGCCGCGCCGGATCGTGTCCGGCCTCGCGGGCCGCCTCGCGCCAGATCTCGACGAAGGGCGCGAACCGCTCCGGCGCGCCACCGATAATTGCCAGTGCCATCGGCAGCCCGAGCGCGCCCGTCCGTGCAGCGGACATCGGAGTTCCTCCCACGGCAATCCACACCGGCAACGGCTGCTGGATCGGCCGCGGATGGACGAGCTGATTCCGCAGTGGCGCGCGATGCTCCCCCGACCACGTCACCGGTCCCTCGGCTCGCAGCCGGAGGAGCAGCTCGAGCTTCTCCGAGAACAGTGCGTCGTAGTCGTCGAGGTTGAAGCCGAAGAGTGGGAAGGACTCGATGAACGATCCGCGGCCGGCCATGATCTCGGCGCGTCCGCTCGACAGGAGGTCGAGCGTCGCGAAATCCTGGAAGACGCGCACGGGATCGTCCGAGCTGAGGACCGTCACCGCGCTCGTCAGCCGGATGCGCGACGTGCGCGACGCGATCGCGCCGAGGACGACGGCAGGCGACGAGACGATGTAATCGGGGCGATGGTGCTCGCCGACGCCGAACACGTCGAGCCCCACCTGCTCGGCGAGCTCCGCCTCCTCGACGAGCTCGCGCATCCGCGTCGAAGCGGGCGTGGTACCGGTTCCGGACGCGTCGGGCGTCGTTTCGGCGAAGGTGTAGAGTCCCAGTTCCATGATCTCGATGCTCGAATGACGTCTGCCAACTGGCTCACGAAGTCCGTACCACCGCGCCGAAGTTCCTCGCCAGGTGCAGATCCCTCGACTCG
>DASVNI010000061.1:0-7770 GCA_036383935.1 Gemmatimonadaceae bacterium
ACCTTCGTGCTGCTCACGAGGAAGAGCCGCACCGCGTCCACGCCGTGCCGCGAGAACACCGCCCACGGATCCACGACGTTGCCGCGGCTCTTCGACATCTTGCGCCCTTCGGCGTCGAGCACGAGATCGTTCACCACGACCGAGCGATACGGCGCCGCCGTGTCGCTCGCGTTGTTCGGCAGCGCATCGCCCAGCCCCGTCGCGATCGCGAGCAGCGAGTAGAACCATCCGCGCGTCTGGTCGAGCCCCTCGGCGATGAAATCGCCGGGGTAGCGTGTCGCCAGCGCGTCGCGCTCCTCGAACGGATAGTGCCACTGTGCGAACGGCATCGATCCCGAATCGAACCAGGTATCGATGACCTCAGGCGTGCGGCGCATCGTTCCGCTACACCCCTCGACCGTGCACCCCCAGTGGTACTCGTCGACGTTCGGCTTGTGCGGATCGAAGTCCACCGAGATCGGCGTGCCCGTGCGCTCGCTCAGCTCCGCGTAGCTTCCGAGCACGTCGAGATGCTCGGCGTCACGGTCGCACACCCACACCGGCAGCGGAGTGCCCCAGTACCGATCGCGCGAGATCGCCCAGTCGACGTTGTTCTCCAGCCACTCGCCGAATCGCCCCGAGCCGACAGCGGGCGGATGCCAGCCGACGCGCCCGTTGCGCGACAACATCTCGTCCTTGTACGACGACGTGCGCACGAACCACGACGTCCGCGCGTAGTACAGCAGCGGCGTGCCGCACCGCCAGCAGTGCGGGTACGAGTGCGTCATCGTCCCCGCCTTCCACAGCACGCCGCGCTGCTGCAGTTCCTCGATCAGTGCCGGGTCGGCGTGCTTCACGAACTGGCCGCCCACCACCGGCACGTCGTCCGAGAACTCGCCGCGCGCCGTCACCGGCTGCAGGAAGGCGAGGTTGTGCCGCCGTCCCGCCGCGTAGTCGTCCGCGCCGAACGCCGGCGCCATGTGCACCACGCCCGAGCCGTCGTCCGCGCTCACGAAGCTCTCGCCGACGATGATCTCGTGGTTCGTGCCGGCCGGATACGGCAGCCAATCGAATGGCCGGCGATATCTCGCACCCACGAGCTCCGCGCCGGTCAGCGTCCCCACTCTGGTCCAGCGTGTCGCGTAGTCGTCGCCGAGCACCGCACCTGCGCGCGCCTCGGCCATGATGATCGTGCGCGTGTCGGTGCTGTTCGTCTTCCGCAGCTCGACGTACGTGAGCTCCGGATGCACCGCGAGCGCCGTGTTGGAGACGAGCGTCCACGGAGTCGTCGTCCAGACGAGGATGCGTCGCGCCGTGCGGCCCGGCATCCCCTCCGCGTCGTCGACGACCGTGCCGCCCACCGAGCCGAGATCCAGCGCCACGTACACGCTCGGATCGTCCACGTCCTCGTAGCCCTGCGCCACTTCGTGGCTCGACAGCGCCGTGCCGCAACGCGCGCAGTACGGGAGGATCTTGTGCCCGCGATAGAGCAGTCCCTTCCGGAACAGCGTCGCCAGCGCCCACCACACGCTCTCGACATAGTCGGGCGAGTAGGTGACGTACGGATCGTCGTAGTCCAGCCAGTAGGCGATCCGCTCGCTCAACCGTTCCCAGTCGGCGCGATACGTGAACACGCTCTCGCGGCAGAGGCGATTGAACTCGGCCACGCCGAGCTTCTCGATGTCCTGCTTGCCGCTGATGCCGAGACGCTTCTCGACCTCGATCTCCACCGGCAGCCCGTGCGTGTCCCATCCCGCCTTGCGCTGCACGAGGTGCCCCTTCATCGCGCGGTGGCGGCAGAAGAGGTCCTTGATCGTGCGCGCGAACACGTGATGGATCCCCGGCTTCCCGTTCGCCGTGGGCGGCCCTTCGAAGAAGACGAACGGCTCGCCGCCGGCGCGCGCTTCCAACGTGCGCGCGAAGAGATCCTCGTCGCGCCAGCGCGCGAGGAGTGCCAGCTCCAGCTCATCCGCCGGCTGATCCGCCGGCACCGGGGTGTATCGTTGCGTCACGTCGCTGACCGTCATAGCCGTTCCATCACGCCGCGCACGAGTGCGGTGAGTCGAGGCTCCGCGCGGGCCGCCGTCGCGATGATCGTCTCGAGCTCCGCGGGTACGAGCGTATCGGGAATACACTGGTCGGTGATGATCGACACGCCGAGCACGCGCATCCCTCCGTGCACGGCGACGATCACCTCCGGCACCGTGCTCATCCCCACCACGTCGGCGCCGATCCCCCGCAGCATGCGGTACTCGGCGCGCGTCTCGAGGTTGGGGCCCGTCACCGCGACGTAGACACCTTCACGCAGGACGGTTCCCTGCTCAGCCGCGACCTTGCGCGCCAGCGCTCGCAGCTCGACGCTGTACGGCTCCGACATGTCCGGGAACCGCACCCCGAGCCGGTCGTCGTTCGGTCCCACGAGCGGATTGTCGCCGAGGAGATTGATGTGGTCCGCGATGAGCATGAGATCGCCCGGCGCCCACTCCTCGCGCATCCCGCCGCAGGCGTTCGACACGATCAGCGTCTCGGCGCCCAGCGCGCGCAGCACGCGCACCGGGAAGGTGACCTGCTGCAGCGAGTACCCCTCGTACCGGTGGAACCGCCCCTGCATCGCGACCACGGGCTTTCCGCCCAGCGTGCCGCACAGCAGCCGCCCCGCGTGGCTCTCCACCGTGGAGAGCGGGAATCCGGGGATGTCGGCGTACTCCACGGTCGCCGAGACCTCGATCTCTCGCGCCAACCCGCCGAGCCCAGTGCCGAGGATGATCCCCGCCACAGGCGTCGCCGAATAGCGCGCACGCACCACCTCGGCGGCCTCGTGCACGATCTCCAATCGATGCGCGCTCCGCTCTTCCTTTACCGCGACCGCTGCGAGATCGGTCATCCCTGCGCCATGCGCGCGGGAGTCGCGCTCGCCGTCTCGTCGGGCGGCTGAACACCCGGCGGAGTCGCCGGCACGGTCGCGCCCGGCGCCTGCTCGGCGGCGATCAGATCCGCGAGCTGTCGCTCGACCATCACCCGCAGCTGCGCGAGATAGTTGCGACGTGCGCGCTCGAGCTCGACGATGTGCGCCTGGAGATGCCGGATCTCGCTCCGGCTCCCTTCGAGATAGCGCTCCGCTTCGCCACGCGCCTCGCGCAGGATGAGCTGCGCTTCACGCTCCGATTGCTCGCGGATCTCCCCGCGAAGCTGCTGCGCGCTCACCAGCGCATCATTCAGCGCCTTGTCGCGCTCGCGAAAAGCCCGCAGCTGCTCGTGAAAGCCCTTGGCCTTGGCCTCCAGCTCCTGCGTCTGGCGCGTCAGCCGCTCGAGCTCCTCGGCCACCTGCGCGCGGAACTGCTCCACACGCTCCGGGTCGTAGCCGCGCAGCGATTTGCCGAAGTCGTAGCGCCGCACGTCGAGCGGCGTGAGATGAAAGGTCTCGTCCATTAGGCTGATCTCGCTCCGAACAGCACCGTTCCCAAGCGTACCATGGTGGCTCCCTCCTCGACCGCTACTTCGTAATCGCCGGACATCCCCATCGAGAGCTCAGTAGCCGGATGGCCGGCGGACCGAAGGATCTCCGCACACCGGCGCGCTCCCCCGAAGACGGTGCGCAGCGCGCTCGGGTCTGCGTCGAACGGCGCCATCGTCATCACGCCTCGCACCCGCAGCCCCTCCACTCCAGCCAACCGTCCGGCTTCTTGCTCGATCATCGACGGTTGATAGCCACCCTTCGTTTCCTCACCGGACACGTTCACCTGCAGCAGGACTTCGACGGGGCGCCCGCGCGAGGCGCCATGTTTGGCGAGCGCATCCGCAAGGCGAGGGCTGTCCATCGAATGGACGAGATGAAAGGGATCGACCTGCTTGACCTTGTTGCGCTGCAGGTGGCCGATCAGATGCCACCGGAGCGGCACGTCGACCATGGGGATCTTGGCGAGTGCCTCCTGGACCTTGTTCTCCCCGACATCGCGCAGCCCTGCGTCCCACGCTGCCAGAGGAGCCTCCGGCCCGTACGTCTTGGTCACCGCGACGATCGTGACCGCCTGTCCGTGGCCTCCGCGGCTGATCGCGTCGTCGAGTCGTGCGCGTACTTCGGCGAGGCGCTCCGGCAGGTCCCGAAAAGGCATAACACGCGAATTTACCGAAGGTTGCAGTTCACTTCAAGCGAGTCCCGTTGCGCCTGCGACGCCGTCGGACGCGTCAGCAGACGCGGACAATCGAGCAGGTCGAGCATCACGCGCACGACATCGTCCCCCGACAATGAGGGAGAAGGGGTACTTCTCGCTCCCCGCCTTTGGACCCAGTCGTTCGCCGCCACGCTGTCTACCGTCGCCCGCGTCTCGGTGGACGGCCCCGTGCCCGACGCCCCGCGCTCCACAAACACGGGCCCGCTCAACACCCAGCCCGACCCGAGCAGCGATCGGCCACTCGCCTCGAGTGCGGGCGACGCCACCACCGGCCGGTTGGCGCGTCTCGCCGCCGCGGCAATCAGCGACGCGCGCTGATCGGAAAGGGTACGCGCGCCAACGACGCGCTCGCCGTCGTTCCAGCGCAGCCCGGATCGCCGCGCGATTTCGGCGGCATACCAGGTCGTCGGGAGCAGCGGAACGGTCACCGGGAGCACGTCGCGCCGCAGCCCCTCGACCTGCTGCAGGTACCAGATCGGATAGCTGTCGTTGTCCCCCTGAAGGAAGAGGACCGCGTGCGCGGGCGCCGACTCGAGCAGTGCGCGCCCGAACTGGCTCGCGGCGGATGCGTCCGGCTCGCGCGACCTGTCCACACTGCGCCAGTTGCCGACGAGCGGAAGCAGTATGGCCACCAGCCCCGCCGCGGCCGGCAATCGCCAGCGCCGAGCAAGCGCCACCGCACCCGCTCCCGCAAAGCACCCCCAGCTCCAGAAGCCGAGAATGAAGAAGTAGTCCCGCTCGCGCGCCTCGTGCGGCGTCCCCTCCGGCAGGATTCCCCACCCCAGCGACGATCCCGCCTTGAGGTTGAGATACGCCGCGACGCCGAGCGTGCCGCAGACCATGAGCACGATCAGCGCATCGGCCATCTCGCGTGATTCGCGGCGCATCGCGAGCAGTCCCATCCATCCGAGTGCGATCCACACCACCGTCGCCACCACGCGCGCCGGCGACGTCATGATCCCGGCCCCCCACGACATCGCGACCTGCCAATCGACGTACTGGAACACGTGCGCGAGCTGCAGCCACACCGGCGCCGAGCGCGGGAAGATCGGCGCGACGTCGTACTGCCGCCGCCCCACCACGTCGGCGAGAGCTCCGAGCGTGCTCGGCGCGCCCTGATTGACTGCCGGGTCGTGCCGCGCGCGCACGAGCATGATCAGCAGCGCGGACGACGCGATCGCTGCCAGCATCGTCATCAGCGTGATCGATCGCAGCGCACGCCCGCGCGCGACCATCGCTGCGGCCGCGGCGAGCGCGAAACCCGCGACGACGATCCGCCAGTCCATCCGCCCGACGCCGGCGGAGGCGAGCAACGCGCCGGCGAGGAGCAGCACTCGATCGATCTGCCAGCGTGCGCGCTGATCCGCCGGCCCGCGTCCGCGTGCAGCCAGAACGATCGCCGCCGGCGCAGCGACCAGCACGCTGAGATGGACGGCAGGCGCGAGCGCGATGAGATACCCCGTCAGCAACAGCCATCGCTCGTCGCGCTGGCCACCCTCACCAGCCATTGCCGCGGCCAGGAGCAGCGCGACGGCGTGCAACAGCGCCAGCGAGTACACCTCCGTCTCCGTTGCGTTGGACCAGACTGACGTCATCAGCCCCGCCGAAACCGCGCCGACGACACCCGCCCACGCGCCCGTGGCGCCCGGATATCGTCGCGCCACCAACCACGCCGTTCCGGCGCCGGCCGCAGCCGTGCACACGGCGGAGAGCAGGTTGATCGCACGCGCGACTCCGATCACTCCGCCGAGTGCTTGCGACCAGACATGCGCGAGCGCGACGTACAGCGGCGTGCCCGGCGGATGCGGAATGCCCAGCACGTGGGCCGCAGCGATGAACTCACCGGCGTCCCAGAAGGTCACGCTCGGCGCGAGCGTCGCGACGTAGACGGCGAGCAGCACTGCGCCCGCGAGCCACGCCGTTCGGCGTGGCGTCAGACCGGTACTCCCGCCGGCTGCAGACCGTCGCGCTCAGGCGTGCGACCGGCCATCATCTCGCGCACCTCGAAGGGCGTGAGATCCACCCAGAGCTGTCCCCGGTCGGCGATCGACATCGTCGAGCGTTCCTCGCTCACGACGATCACGAGGGCGTCCGACTCGTCGGAGAGCCCGAGCGCCGCACGATGTCGCGTGCCGAGTGTGCGGTCGCCGATCGACTTCTGCGAGAGCGGAAGGATGCATCCCGCCGCGACGATCGTGTCGCCGCGGATGAGCACCGCGCCATCGTGCAGCGGCGAGTACGGCGTGAAGATCGTCGTCAGCAGATCGGCCGACACTCTCGCCTCCATCGGCGAGCCGGATTCGGCATAGCCGTCGAGCGGAACCTCGCGCTCGATCGCGACGATCGCCCCGATCCCCGAGCGGCTCAACCGCTCGACCGCCTCACAGATCTCCTCGGCCACCTCGCGCTGCTCCATCTGCCGGAACAGTCCCGCGAACCGCGCCTGTCCGAGATGCGCCAGCGCCGCGCGCAGCTCGGGCGCGAACACGACGAGCAGGGCGATCGCGCCGTACTGGAACACGAAGCCGAGCAGGTACGTGATCATCTCGAGCTTCAGCAGCCACGCCGCTGCATAGACCATCAGCAGCATCGCCATCCCGGTCACGATCTGCAGCGTCCTCGTGCCATGGAAGAGTCGAAGGACGCGGTAGAGCGCGTACGCCACGACCACGACTTCGACCAGGTCGCGCCAGCCGGGGTGCACGAGGCGGAGCTGCTGCAGCTCGTTCATTCCTCCCCCGCGCGTCGGATGCCGTCTGCCACATCGAGCGCCTGCCGCGTTGCCGCCACGTCGTGCACGCGCAGGATGCGCGCACCGAGCTCGTACGCCGCCACCGCTGCACCGACACTCCCGTAGACACGCGCGGCCGGCTCGCGCATGCCCGTCAGCTCGCCGACGAATCGTTTGCGCGACGCGCCGACCACCACGGGGAATCCCAGCGCGACGAGCCGCGGCAGCGTCCCGAGCACGCGCAGCGAGTGCACCGGCATCTTCGCGAAGCCCAGCCCCGGATCGACGGCGATGCACTCGCGTGCGATTCCCTGCGACGTGGCACCGTCGATGCTCGCCTTGAGCTCGGCCAGCACGTCGTTCATCGGATCGCCATGGTATTCCGCGTGCGCGTACGTCGCCATGTCGTCCACCACGCCGCGCGAATGCATCAGCACGACGCCAACCCGCGCCTCCGCGCAGGTACGCGCCATCGCCGGATCGAGTCGGAAGCCGGAGACATCGTTCACGATGTGCGCGCCGGCATCGATCGCCTCGCGTGCCACGCGACTCTTCACCGTGTCGATCGAGAGCGGCACCTCGGGGAACCGGCGCGCCAGCTCCTGCATGAACGGGATCACGCGCTGCAGCTCCTCCTCCGCGTCCACCGCCTCCGCGCGGGGCCGCGTCGACTCGCCACCGATGTCGAGAATGTCGGCCCCCTCGTGCACCAGCGTCTCTGCGTGCGCGATCGCTGCGTCGACGGTCGGATGCTGACCGCCATCGCTGAAGCTGTCCGGCGTGACGTTGACGATGCCCATCACGAGCGGGCGCTCAGTCGAGAGCGTGCGCCCGCGCACGCGCCAGGAGGTCGTCATGCCGGGAAGATAACGCGAATCGGGCGGCGGG
>DASVNI010000062.1:0-6502 GCA_036383935.1 Gemmatimonadaceae bacterium
GTCGCATTCTCCCGCAGCAGCTCGCGCGCGAGCTGCTCACCCGCACGCAGACACGCCGCGGCCGCGTCTCGCTCGGCGCTCTCGCGCGCGGCGCCGAGCGCCGCGTCGATGCGCGCACGAAGCCGGACGGGTGGCGCAGGACGGCGCGCGTCGAGCCACGCCGAGAGCGTCATGCGCCGGCGAGCATCGCCGCGACCAGCGCCGGCGCCTCGTCCAGCGCCGCCGCCATTCGCCCTGCGTCGGGAATGCCCGCCTGCGCCATGTGCGGCTTGCCACCGCCGCGGCCACCAGCGATCGCCGCGACGTCACGCACGATCGCGTCGGCACGCAGCCCCTTCTCGCGGAGGTCGTCGGTCACCACAGCGAGCAGCGATCCCTTGCCGTCGGCCAGTCGCGCCGCGAGAAGCCCCACGCCGCTCGCGAGCTGCTCGCGCAGCGCATCGCCCAGCCCCTGCAATGCCTTCGCGTCGTCCACGTGCACCTCGCCGACGACGAGTCGCGCGCCATTGCCGCCGAGCGGGCGTGCCGCCGCGACGAGCTTCTGCAGCTCGTCACCGCCACCGCGGAGGGCCTCGTCCAGCTTCCTCTCGAGCGTGCGCCTCTCGTCGAGCAGTTGCTGCACGCGGCGCTCGACCCCTTCCGTGGGGGTGCGTAATGACTCCGCGAGACGCACGACCACCCGCTCCCGATCACGCAGGTACGCGTACGCGCCCGGTCCGGTCAACGCCTCGATGCGGCGCACGCCGCTCGCGACACCGGTTTCCTGGATGATGCGGAACAGCCCGATCTCCGCCGTGTTCCGCACGTGCGTTCCGCCGCACAGCTCCATCGACACCTCGGGCACGTCCACGACGCGAACGACGTCGCCGTACTTCTCGCCGAACAGCGCCATCGCGCCCCGCGCGCGTGCCTCGGCGTACGGCATCTCGTTCCACACCACCGGCCGCGCGCGCCAGATCTCCTGGTTCACCGCCGCCTCGACGTCGGCCAGCTTGTCCGCCGGCACCGGTCCGTGGTGCGTGAAGTCGAAACGCAGACGGTCGGGTGCCACGAGCGAGCCCGCCTGGTGCACCGCGTCGCCGAGCGAGCGGCGCAGCGCCGCGTGCAGCAGATGCGTCGCGGTGTGATTGCGCTCCGTGTCCTTGCGCCGGTCGCTCGGCACAACCGCCAGCGCGCGTCCCCAGTGGAAGTCGCCCGTCAACGTGCCGAGCGCCGCCGAACGGCCCTCGATCTTGCGCACGCCGTCCACGTCCACGCGCCAACTCTTGCCGACGATCTCACCCTGATCGGAGATCTGGCCGCCGGATTCGGCGTAGAACGGCGATTCGCGCAGCAGCACGGCCACGCGGTTGTCGCCCAGCCGTCGCAGGGCGACGACGTCCGTCTCCACTTCGACCTCGTCGTAGCCAACAAAGGCCGATTCCACGTCCCCATCGCCGACGCGCTCCCACTGCGCGAGCTCACCGAGCGCGTCGGCCTCCACGCCGAGCTTGCGGGACTTCCGCTCGTCCTTCGACCGCGTGCGCTGCTCCGTCAGCGCCCGCTCGAAGCCGGCGATGTCCACCGTGTAGCCGCGCTCCTGCGCCATCAGCTCCGTCAGGTCGATCGGGAAGCCGAAGGTGTCGTACAGGCGGAAGGCGTCGTCACCGCTGATCGTCCCCTTGTCCGTGGACTCCGCCGGCGCGAGCTGCTCGAACCGCGCGAGCCCACCTTCGATCGTCGCGAGGAAGGCCTGCTCCTCGACACGCGTCGTCTGGACGAGATGCTCGGCGCGCTGGCGCAGCTCCGGATACACGTCGCCCATCGTGTCGATGACCGTCTGCACGACGTGCACGAGCGTCGGCTCGCGGCGGCCGAGCAGATACGCATGGCGCACCGCGCGGCGCAGGATGCGACGGAGCACGTAGCCGCGCCCTTCGTTCGACGGGAACACGCCGTCCGCCAGCAGGAACGCGACCGCTCGTGCATGATCGGCCAGCACGCGGAACGACGCCGGATCCACCGCGTTCGGCACGACGCTCGATCCGCCCGCACCGCCTGCGATGTGCACGCCCGTGCGATGCTCGTCGCTCTCACGACCCCAGTAGGAGAAGCCGACGACCTCCTCCACCGTGCGCAGCAGCGGCGCGAACAGGTCGGTGTGGAAGTTGTTCGTCACTCCCTGCTTCACCGCGGCGATGCGCTCGAGCCCCGCTCCCGTATCGACCGACGGCTTCGGCAACGGATTGAGCGTCCCATTCGCCTGACGGTCGAACTGCATGAAGACGAGGTTCCAGATCTCGAGGAATCGCCCTGCCTCCGCGCCCTCGACGAATGCGTCGTGCGAGAACTCGTCGCGCGCGACCTCGGTCCATTCACCCGACGCACCCGTGGGAAAGCGATAGTCGCGGGCGACACGCGCGAGGTCGACGTAGATCTCGGTGCACGGTCCGCACGGGCCCGTGTCCGCCATCTGCCAGAAGTTGTCCTTGTCGCCGAGCCGGTAGATGCGCGACGCCGGAAGCCCCGCGATCTCCTGCCACAGCGCGAACGCCTCGTCGTCCGAGTGGTGCACCGTGACGCGCAGCAGCGACGGATCGATCGCCAGCTCGGTCGTCACCAGCTCCCAGGCGAAGCGGATTGCATCACGCTTGAAGTAGTCGCCAAAGGAGAAGTTGCCCAGCATCTCGAAGAACGTGTGATGCCGCGCGGTGTGTCCGACCTGCTCGAGGTCATTGTGCTTCCCGCCCGCGCGCACGCACTTCTGCGACGTGGTCGCCCGCCGCTTGCCGTCCGGCACCTCCTCCATGCCCAGGAACACCTTCTTGAACTGGACCATCCCCGCGTTGACGAACAGCAGCGTGGGGTCGTCGGCCGGCACGAGTGAGGAGCTGGGCCGTACGACGTGCTGCTGGCGCGCGAAGTAGTCGAGGAAGCGGCGGCGGATCTCGGAGGCAAGCATAGTCCGGAAATATACCTCGGCCGCACACTCCGGGGAGTTGCCGGCGCCGCCGCAACGCCGCGACATTCCGGCGTGAGCGACACGCTTCCGATCGTGGCCATCGTGGACTTCGCCGATGACGATGGCACCGCGCCGCGGCGGCGGGTGTTCTCGAAGCCGGTGAGCGTCCATGTCGCTTCGACCCTTAGCGAGGTCGTGCCGACGGTGGACGCCGTCGAGCGACTCGCGCGTGCCGGTCATTGGGTGGTCGGATTCGTCGCCTACGAGGCGTCGCCGGCGTTCGATCCTGCGCTCGCGACGGCGCCGGCCGGACCGCTTCCGCTCGCCTGGTTCGCGACGTTCGATGCGCCTCGGACCGATGCCGTCGCGCCGCGCGACGTTACGTCGGTCTCCCCAGAGGCCTCAGCCGCCGATCCACTCTCGCTCACGAGCGGCGTGTCCGATCGTCGGTACGCGGACGCGATCACCCGAATTCACGAGCTGATCGAGGCGGGCGATGTGTACCAGGTGAACCTCACCGTTCCCTTCACCGGCGCTACCGACCGGCCTCCGCTCGAGCTCTACGAGCGCATGCGACTCGCACAGGGTGGACGTTACGGCGCGTACCTCGACATCGGCGACACACGCGTGCTGTCGGCTTCGCCGGAGCTCTTCTTCGAGCGACGCGGCACCGTCGTCCGCACGCGGCCCATGAAGGGCACGATGCGTCGCGGCCTGCACGCGGAGTCCGACATCGCGGCGCGCGATGCGCTGCGTGCGTCGGAGAAGGATCGGGCGGAGAATGTCATGATCGTCGACGTCGCACGGAATGACCTCGGTCGCGTCGCCTGCCTGGGCACCGTGCGAGTCTCCGAGCTCTTCACAGCGGAGCGCTATCCCAGCGTCTGGCAGCTCACGTCGACCGTCGAAGCCGACGTCCATCGCGACGTCACCTTGTCGGTGCTATTCCGCGCACTGTTCCCGCCCGCGTCGATCACCGGCGCTCCGAAGATCCGCGCCAGTCAGGCCATCGCCGAGCTGGAAGGCGCTCCGCGCGGCGTGTACTGCGGCGCCATCGGCCTCCTGCGGCCAGGTGGAGACGCGGTGTTCAGCGTCGCCATCCGCACGGCGACGACGCGTGACGGCGTGCTCCGCGTCGATGCCGGAGGCGGCGTGACGATCGATTCGACGGCGACCGGCGAGATGGCGGAGGTGCGCGACAAGCTCACCGCGTTCACAGCGCCGCGCCCGCGACCTGCCCTTTTCGAGACGATTCGCGTCGAGCGCGGGACGCCGCTTCGGCTCGCACGGCATCTCGCCCGTCTCGCCGCCTCGGCCGACTACTTCGACCTCCCCTTTGACGCGACACAGGCTGAGACGCTCGCGCGCGAAGCCGCCGCGGCGTGGACGGGCGACGTCGGTCGCATGCGGCTCGTGCTTCAGCCGGACGGGCTGCTCGACGTGAAGGTCGAGCCGTTCGGCGACACGGACTACGACGCGCGCGGAGATCGGCCCGGAAGCTCGTCCGCCCTGCCAGTCGTCTGCGCCTCGATGCCGGTCGACCGGCGCGACATCTGGCTGCATCACAAGACCGCCTTTCGCAGCCGATACGACGACGCCATGCGCAACGCGCCTGACGTCTTCGATGTCGTCCTCTGGAATCGAGAGGGAGAGGTCACCGAGCTGACGAGAGGCAACCTGGTCGTGGAGCTCGACGGCACGCGCTACACACCACCGCTCGATTGCGGACTGCTCGCCGGGACGCTGCGCGCCGAACTGCTGGATTCAGGGCGGATTCACGAGCGAGTCGTTCGGCTGCGCGATCTCTCACGTGCGACTCGTCTCTGGTTCGTCAACGCGCTCCGGGGCTGGGTGCCCGTCAGACTCGCCGAGGATCCTCCCGCGCCTCCCGCCTAGGCGCGCTCCCCCTCGTCGTCGGTGGGCATCTCCGAACCAGCCGCGGCGATGGCCGCGCGGATGTCGTCGAGGTCGTACCCTCGCCGCGCCAGGAACGCATATAGCCGCCGGCGCTGCACGGCAGGCTCCAGCCCCGACAGCGCGCGAAGCTTCTTGCGCGCTGCCTCCTCGACGATCGCCCGCTGGTCGACCGCCTCGTCCTCGAAGACGTCGTCGATCGCCTCCCCCGCGACGCTCCGCGCGACTCCCTTTCGCGCCAGCTCCTGCTCCACGCGTCGCCGCGACTGCTTGCCCCCCACGACCTTCGATCGCGTGAACGCCCGGGCGAAGGCCGCGTCGTCGAGGAGCCCCTGCTCCTGGAGGCGGGCGATTGCCCAGTCGACGTGGGCCTTCTCCTCGCCCTTCCGCACGAGCGACCGGGCCAGCTCGCTGGACGACCGGGCCCGGAGGGCGAGCATGTTCAACGCGCGGTCGTAGCTGTGGAGGCGGGCGCTCTCGAGGGCGATCGCCTCCTCCAGGCCGGCGACCGGGCGGCCAACCACGAGGCCGAGCCGTTCGATGGCGTCGAGCGAGAGGACCGCGTACTCACGCCCATCCACGAGAACGGCGAATCGCCCTGCCGGTCGATGCGCCGGTACGATGCCGGAGATTACGGACATTGGGTCGGCCTCTCCTGTGGTGACACCCATCCAGTCTGGCGGGCTCGTGCTACAGCGAAGCCGCGCTGGCTGGGCAGCTTCTGCCGTGTGCTGCCGATGCCGTGGCCGGTGTCGAGCGCGTGGTCAGCGGGCTTCATCGGCCAACTCGGGCCCGACCGCACGAGGCCACCGTCGGCTTGGGCTCCCGGCGCAGCGCCGGAGCGAATCGCGGTAGCCCAATCACTCCAATCACTTCCGGAACGAGAGGGAAAGAAGAAGGCCGGGGAGCGTTCCCTGTCACGGTGGGGATTCCGGGCCCCATCGCTTTCAGAGAGCGACTCCCCGGCCTCGATCTGCCGGTCTACCCGCCGTCGGCGGGCCCGCTCAATCTCGCATTTGCGGTGCCACCGACGAGTGGGTCTGCATCACCGGGATTCCGTGCTATTCGTCCTCGGGCTCGGCGCTTCCCGGCTGGTCTGCATTGATGCCGAGGACGCCCTTTACCGCCTCCTCGACCTCGGCCATGATCGCCGGGTTGTCCTTCAGATACATCTTCGCGTTCTCGCGCCCCTGGCCGATCTTCTGGCCCTTGTAGCTGTACCAGGCGCCCGACTTCTCGATGATCCCCGACTCGGCTCCGATGTCCACCAGCAGCGAGGTGTGGCTGATCCCCTCGGCGTACATGATGTCGAACTCGGCCTGCTTGAACGGCGGCGCGACCTTGTTCTTCACGACCTTCACGCGGACGTGCGAGCCGACGACGTCCTCCTTCTCCTTCACCGGACCGATGCGGCGGATGTCGAGCCGGAGCGACGCATAGAACTTGAGCGCCTTGCCGCCCGTCGTCGTCTCGGGGTTGCCGAACATGACGCCGATCTTCTCGCGGAGCTGATTGATGAAGATCACGATCGTCTTGGAGCGCGCGATCGCGCCGGTCAGCTTGCGGAGCGCCTGGCTCATGAGGCGCGCCTGCAGACCGACGTGGCTGTCACCCATGTCGCCTTCGATCTCGGCCTTCGGCACGAGC
>DASVNI010000063.1:0-2306 GCA_036383935.1 Gemmatimonadaceae bacterium
GTGGCACGACGAGCATGACTCGCGGAAGATCCCCGCGCCCTGCTCGAGCGTCGCGCGTTGGGCAACCGGAAGATTGCGTCCGCCGACGCCCGCCGGCGGAGTGAGGATCTGCGGGCCGATGAGCTGGACGCCGCGCGCATGGTTCGCCGCGACCGTTGCGCGGACGACCGTCGCGGCGTCGGGCACCTTGAGCGTGTTGAGCGTCATCATCGCCTGGAGGACGACGTCGGGCGATGAGTCGTGCGTGAGCATGCGCCAGTCGGCGGCGAGCGTGGTGTCGCCGCCCTTGTACAGTGTCTCGCTGCTGCGGATGCCCTGGATGCGCATGCGCGGATTGTTGTCGCGCATGGCGACGCGGACGAGCGACGTGTCGAGTGCGCCGAGCCCCTCGAGCGTCCACAGCGCGTGGAAGCGTGCGACGAGCATCGTGTCGCGACGGGCCATGCGCTGGAGCGCCGGCACCACCGACTTGTCCTTCTTGAGAACGAGGAGCTGCTGCGCCGCGTCGCGCCACCATCCGTTCGGATGATGGAAGTGCCGCACGAGCTGTGCGGGGCGCTCGGAGAGCATGCGCGGGCGCGTCGTGTCGCGCTTCGCCGACTCGTGCGTGATGCGCCAGATGCGACCGAGCCCGACGACCTTGTCGAGCTTGTACTGCTCGATCTTGGCGCGCACGTACGAGCCCTTCGGCGTCCACTGGCTCTCCTGGATGATGCCGTGGTACATGTCCACGACGTACATCGAGCCGTCGGGCGCCGACTTGATCTCGACGGGACGGAAGAGGGGATCGCTGGAGCGGATGAACTCCGACTTGTCCGCCTGATAGACGTTGCGGACGCGCACGAGCCCTTCCTCGTCGATCGGCCGCACGCGTCGCACGACGCGGCCCACTACCTCGCCATAGAAGTAGTCGCCGAGTAGATCGTGCGGGAGCCGGCCGCCGCGGTAGATGTTGGCGCCGGAGCCGGCGGTGCCGCGCGCGAGCGAGCCGTCCGGCTTGCGCACGACGGGCATGCCGCCCTGCATATCGGCGAGGCCGATGGGCGCGCCGAAGATCTCGTCGAAGTCCTTCTCGTAGCGGTTCGAGTCGGCGAAGGTGCCGTAGACGATCGGGAACTGGAAGTAGCCCGGCACGCCGAGCCACCCGTTCTGGAACCATTGCTTCCCGTCGTCGTCCTGCGTCGCGCCCCACTGTGCGTCGTTGAAGCCGGTGGGCTCGCGGATCACGCCGGTGGGCGTCTCGCGGATGCGGAACTGGTTGACGGTGCTGTACAGCCAGTTGTCCATCGACCAGAAGAGCGACGACTGCAGATGCTCGACGTTGGCGAGGCGACCGAAGTTCGTCGTGAACAGCTCCTTCTTGTCGGCGCGGCCGTCGCCGTTCGTGTCGGTGTATTTGTAGACGTCGTTGCTGTTCGACTCCATCGTCAGGATCGCGTCCGCCCCGTACGGCGTGGCGAAGCGCGGGAAGACGAGGCTGTCGACGAAGACGGTGTGCGTCTCGTAGACGCCGTCGTTGTTGCGGTCCTCCCAGCGCGAGATGCGGCTCACCGGCGCGAGCTGATCGTGCGCGTCGGCGTCGAGCATGTAGGTGCGCAGCTCGAGCACGAACATGCGCCCGTTCCCGTCGAACGAGATCGTCGCGGGTTGCTGGATGGCCGGCTCGGTGAGCACGGGCGTCATGTGGTAGCCCGCCTGGAGCAGGAGGTGCTTCTGCTCGTCGCTCGGCGACAGCGGCAATACCGGCGGCTTGGGCGACAGGTCGGCCCCCTCGAACGCATTCCGGCGCAGTCGCGCCAGGGCGGAGTCGCTCTGTGCGGCGGCGCGTGCGCTGTCGGGACGCGCGGGCGCGGGGGTCGGCGCGCTCGCCACCGGCGTCGCGGGCGGCGGCGTCGGGCGAGCCGGAACGCAGGACGCGCCGGCGATCAGCACGGCGCCAACGAGCGTCCGCCGGGCGCGACGCGACGCGAGCAGGTTCAGTTGGGTGTGCACCATGCGTATACGGTGACTCCGGGTCCGGCGCTGCACAACCAGCGCGAACCGAGGGACTGAAGGGCGTTGATGGTTAGGGCCAGCATCAAGAACGGAGGGACCAAGCGGATGCGGCGCCACTTCCCACCGAGGAGGACGCGGAACGTGGCGGAGCGACCTCTCCACCGGACCATCAAAACACTGTTGGGGTCGTGGATGGATCTGAAGTGTGAGCCTGTGCGGGGAGCTCGACCCGGAAAGCGGTTCTCTGCGGACTCTCCGTTTCCCTCCGTGAGCTCCGCGTCAATCTGTTGCCGAGCAGAAGGTAGTTGCGG
>DASVNI010000064.1:0-12688 GCA_036383935.1 Gemmatimonadaceae bacterium
GTGCCTCGTGGCCGCGCAGGGCGCCGGGAGTGGCGATCGCGCGTCCGCCCGCGTCGAGATACTCGTCGATGAGCGGGAAGTAGACGTCGGGATCCGTGCGCAGGCGCTGATAGTGTTGCGATGCGTTGCCGTGGAAGTGCCGGTACTTCATCCCGGGAGCCTCCAGCACCGCGATCGGATGGCGGCGCGAGATGCGCATCCACATCTCCAGATCCGAGGCGATGCGGTACTTCGGCTCGCAATACTCGCCGACTTCCCGGTAGACCGCAGCGCGCACCATGGCGCTCGGCCCGACGAGGAATCGATTGCGATACGTGAGCAACGCATTCAGGATGGTCCGGTATTCGAGGGGCCGTTCGCCGCGGATCTCGCGAGGCAGCGACATGCGGCCATACTCGTAACCGTCGGCGTCGATGAAGAGATCCGTCGTGTAGACGGCGGCCACGTCGGGATGCGCGACGAGGTATTCGACTTCGTCGCGGGCGATCGTCGGGAGGTAGACGTCGTCGGCGTGCCAGACGGCGATAAGCTCGCCGCGGGCGCGACGTATCCCGTCGTTCACATTGCCGAACTGGCCGAGGTTCGACTCCTGGCGGACGTACGTGATCCGTCCGGCGTACTCCCTGGCAATCTCTGGCGTGTCATCTGTCGATGCGTCATCGAGGAGGATGACCTCGATGTTCGCGTAGGTCTGCGCCAGAATGGAATCGAGGGACTCGCGCAGAAACGCCGCGCCATTGAAGCAGGGCACGAGGATCGAGACGAGCGGTTGCCGAGTCGACCGTTCGGCGGGCGCGCGTGTCACGGACATGGCGATGGGTTCGTCGCGGCGCCGACAGCTGCGCGGTAGCGAAGGCCCGAAGCGGGAATCGGGCTCGGGAGGGGCGGGTCCGACCCTCTCCAGACGCTTCGAAGCTATGGCAGGGCACAGGTCGGAGCAACCATCCTCGGCCCTCGTTCGTCCTGCGTATGCGCCCGTGCGTCGCGATAGCTTGCTCGTCAGCCGCGGCGTAGCCGGGCACGACGCCGCCCTCACACCGATTCTCACGACCTCGTCAACGACCTCGATGCCTCAGATGCCTGACTTCAACTGGAAGGGACGCCGCGTGCTGGTGACCGGCGGATGCTCGTTCATCGGATCGCATCTGGTGGACGCGCTCATCGCGCGGGGGGCGAAGGTGCGAGTCGCCGACGACCTCTCGAGCGGTCGGCTGGAGAACATCCAGAAGTGGCTCGACCTCGGCATGGTCGACATGCTCGAGGGCAATCTCCTCGACCCCGGCGCTGCCCAGCGCGCGGTGGAGGGGATGAGCGTCGTGTTCCACCTCGCGGCGAACCATGGCGGGCGCGGCTACATCGATCTGCATCAGGCGAACTGCGCGACCAATTTCGCGCTGGACGGGCTCGTCATCCGCGCGGCGCACCTCGCGGGAGTCGAGAAATTCGTCTTCGCGTCCTCGGGCTGCGTGTATCCCGAGCATCTGCAGCACGACCCGAAAGAAGTGCTCTTCCTCACGGAAGACCTGGTGAAGCCGCCGTACGACTCGGACAACCTGTACGGCTGGGCGAAGCTCATGTGCGAGCTGACCCTTCAGGCCTACCATCGCGACTACGGCTTCAAGTGCGCCTCGCTGCGCTATTTCACGGCGTACGGCGAGCGGTGCCTCGAGAACCACGCCGTGGTGGCGATGATCTCGCGCGCCTTCGTGAAGCAGGACCCGTTCATCGTCTGGGGGACGGGGGAACAGATCCGGAACTGGACCTATGTGAGCGACATCGTCGAGGGAACGATCCTGGCCGCCGAGAAGATCGACGACGGGACGGCGGTGAACCTCGGCACGATGGAGCGCACGCGCGTGATCGACGCGGCGCGCATGGTCCTCGAGAAGACCGGGGTGAAGGCGCGACTCCAGCCCGACCCCACGAAGCCGACCGGCCCATACAATCGCGTGTGCGACAACAGCCTGGGCAAGCGCCTGCTCGGCTGGGAACCGAAGGTGCCGTTCGCCGAAGGACTCGATCGCACGATCAAGTGGTACTTCGAGACGAAGGAGCGCGAGGCCGTGGCGCGCGACTTCGAGCGGATGCTGACCGAGCGCTGATCCAGAGGGGGGCGTGACGCCGCGCGGTCAGGCCCGCGCGGCGAAGTCCTGGACGGTGGCGCGGAGCCCCTCGGCGAGAGGGATCGGGTCGAAGCCGAGTCGCTCGCGCGCGAGCGATGTGTCGAGCGACCGATTGTCGCAGCGACGCGCGGCGCGCTGCACCGGATCCGGCGCGCGCCGACCGATGACCGCGAATGCGGCCGAGACCGTGAGTCCCACAGGTCGGCCGACGAGCGGCGGCACGACGATCTGCCGCGTGTCGACACCGAGCAGGGAGGCGGTGAGCGCGACGTACTCCTGCATCGTGAGCGCGCGCTCACCGGCGAGGTTGATCACCGCGCCGGGCCAATCCTCCGAGTCGAGCGCACGCACGCAACCCTGTACGACGTCGGAGACGTGCGTGGGATGCACGATCACATGCGGCGTGGCGTGCAGCCACAGCGCTCGGCGCCGCACCTCCTCGAGAAATGCGGCGGTGGCGGCGCGGCCGGGGCCATAGATGCCGGCGGGACGAAGGATCGTGTGCACCACGCGCGAACCTGCGAGCGCACCCTCCATCGCCTCCTCCGCGGCGAGCTTGCTTCGCTCGTACGCCGTGCCCGGCTCTGGCTTGTCGCTCTCACGGTGCGGAGCGAAGGTGGCGCCGTCCCCGTACACACCGCCGCTGCTCACGTGCAGGAAGCGGGCGACGCGCGCGCCGCGCGCGGCGGTGGCGAGTGCCGCAGTGCCCTGGGTGTTCAGCGCGAAGAGGCGATCGGCATCGTCTCCGGGGGCTGGAAGGCGCGCCGCGAGATGCACGACGGTGTCGACGTCGAGCATCGCTCGGCCGAGTGAGGCGGGATCGCCAAGGTCCCCGCGCGCGAGATCCACATCGCGCCATTCGGGCGGAAGCGACGGAGCCCGGGACAGCACCCGAACCGACCTGCCCTGAGCACGCAGCGCGTCCACGAGGAAGCGACCGACGAAGCCGGTGCCTCCCGAGACGAGGATCACGCTCGGGAGGCCACCGTGGGACGCTGGCGAACGGTCGCGGGTCCGCGGGCGGCGCCACGCAGCATCGTCCGCAGCCCGACGGATCCCACGGCGAACATCGTTCGGCCGACGACGCGGGAGATACCGTCGGCGGTCTCGCGCACGGCGCGATACGCCCCGTCGCGCCGAAGCTCGTTCTTCAGGAGCCCGCGCCGATTGAGCACGTTCCGCGCGAGGATCTGCGCGAACCGGTGCAGCATGTGCACCTGCGCGGGCGTGAGGTTCTCGTTGCCCATCGATCCTTCGTGGCTGCTGACGATGGTGTAACGATCCTTCGCGATGAGCCCCTGCTCCGCTGCCCAGTCGTGCAGCTTCGTCCCGATGAACGGCGTGGCGACGGTGAACTGCGTCCAGGTCGCGCCGAGTCGCAGCGCGAAGCGCACGCTGGCGAGGATCGTGTCCACCGTGTCGCCAGGCAGTCCAACGACGAAGAAGGCGAAGGTGCTGATCTGATACTTCCGCAGCGTGCGGATGGTGTCGACGAACTGCTCCTCGCTGATCGGCTTGCGCTCGACGTTCTTCTGGATCTGCGGATCGCTGCTCTCGACGCCGAAGTTGACGCCCGTGCAGCCCGCCTGGGCCATGAGCGCGATCGTCGGCTCGTCGAGGCAGTCGATGCGCGTCTCGCAGCGCCAGGTGACCTTGATGTTCCGGCGGATGATCTCGTTGCACAGCTCCGCCACGCGCTTCTTGTTGGCGGAGAAGAGTGGATCGCGGAAGATCACGTACTCGACGCCGAAGTCCTTCACGAGATGCTCCATCTCGTCGGCGACGTTGGCGGGCGAGCGAGAGCGCCACGGAAGCCCCTGCCCCACGGGATAGGGGCAGTAGTTGCAACCGAACGGGCATCCGCGCGACGAGAGCATCGGCAGGAAGCGCATCGTCCCCGCGGCAGCGGAGCGCGGCATCCGGTAGTTGTCGTACGGAAGCAGATCCCACCGCGGGAAAGGCATCGCGTCGAGCGCCTTATCGAACGGGCGATCGGCGTTCGAATGCCAGCCATCGCCATCGCGATAGGTGAGCCCCGCGATCTCCGCGACCGGTTTCCCGTCGAGCAGCTCGAGCACTGGATGGTCCGGCTCGCCGACGATGACTGCGTCGAGCGAGGTGTCCTGCTTGATGCGCGCGAGGAGCGGCTTCACCGCGGCGCCATACATCACGAGGAAACGAGGACGAACCCGCTCCCGGATGATCGCGCACACGCCGAGGTCGTGGTCGATCGTGGGCAGCGAAGTGCGCACGACGACGATGGCGTCCTTGACTGCCGGATTGGCCAGCATGCGGGCGCACACTTCATCCGTCGTCCACAAGGTGGCACCCGCTTCGATCACCTCGACCTCGGCGCCCGACTGGGCGACAGCGCCGGCGAGGTATGGGAGATCCAGCGGAGGGAACGGCGGCGCGCCCGGGCTGAAGAGCTGGCCGAATCCGCCCATCGAGTCCTTGTTGGACACGTGGCCAGGCGGATTCGGGGGGTTCAGCAGGATTGCTGCGCGGCGAGACATCGGATTCTCAGGTCGGAGCCATTCACGCTGCGTCGACTGCCGGCCTGAGTCGGGCACCAAACGTTCCCGATTCAGCGACGGCTGGACGCAAGTTACATTCGGGCTGGGACGAGACAACCGCGCCAGCCTCGCACGCGGCGAGACGCTCGTTCAGGCCGCGTCCGCCTCGCAGATTGGACGATCGGCGCCCTCGCCGCGATACCTTGCGAGCGATCCGACCGATCGCCGCCCCTTGGGACGGGGCCCCGCCACGATCGTCTCCCTGCGATGCCCCTCCTCTCGTCGGCTACCCACTCAACGGACAGCGGGATCTCACGCCGGTGTACCCGACGCGAGCGATGATCCTTGGCGTCAACGGCATCCGGCTGCTCGGAGCGGGCTCCGGAGTGGCTCGCGCGATCGAGGCGATCCTGACCTGCCTCGGCGAGCTCGATCACCCGTTCCGCTCGATACGGGTCTACACGCCCGAGCCGATCTCAGCCGATGTCCGCCTGCCGGTGATCGCGACCAACGTGGTGGTGCGGAGTCGGCTCGGCCCGGCACTGTGGGAGCAGATCGCCCTGCCGCGCGCACACGGACGCGCAGGACTGCTCCTGTGCCCTTCGTATGTCGGCCCCGCATTCGCCCGCAGCCCGAGGTTCGTGATCCATCACGGCTCGTACGAGGGCTTTCCGCAGGCGTTCGGCAAGGTTGCGCTGTATCGGGCGCGCCTGGCCTATGCGCTGAGTGCGTGGCGCGCGGCCGGCGTGTCCACCGTGAGCGAGTACAGCCGGCGCGACATGCATCGCTTCTACGGTCTGCCGATCGAGCGAATCGCCGTCGTACCGGAGGGAGTGGACACGAAGAACTTCCGTCCGATCGACGACGCGGAGCGTCTCGCCGCGTTCCGTCGAGAGATCCTCGGCGTCGACGCGCCGTATCTGGTGTACGTCGGCAAACCCACGGAGCGGCGCAACCTGACGCCGCTGCTTCACGCGTTCGCGCGACTGAAGCGCGAACGCGGACTGCCGCACAAGATGCTGATCGTCGGCGCCTCGCTCCCCGGGAGCTCGCCCTTTGCGCGCGTCATCGCGGAGCTCGGACTCGAACAGGACATCGTCGTACGCGGTTACGCAACGCACCACGAGATGCCGCTCGTGTACAACGCGTCGGACCTTCTCGTGTACCCGTCGTCGTACGAGGGTTTCGGGATGCCGGTACTGGAAGCGATGGCATGCGGCACGCCGGCGATCGCGCTGGACAACACGGCGTTTCCGGAGTTCGCCGGTGGTGTTGCTCGTCTCCTTCCGGATGCGCGCGTCGAGACGCTCGTCGAAGGAATCCACGCGGTGCTGCGCGATCCCGCGGAGCGCGAGCGGATGGCGCGCCTGGGGCCCGGCCGCGCCAGCGAGTATGACTGGCATCTCGTGACGCGGCGCTATCTGGACCTCTGGATTCCGATCGCCGAACGCGCGGCGCGGCAGGAACGCTAGGAGACGCGCACCGGCGCGGAGCCCGGCTCGGTCCGCGCTTCCCGCTCTGGCGCGCGCACCTCGGCCGGTGCCTCGGCCGCCATTCCCTGGGCCACATCCGCGGGGCCAACGGGCTCACCCGCGTCACGACGCTGCCGAACGAGCGTGAGGATCGTGTACACCGCGACGGGCTCGTCCTCCTGGTTGCGAACCTCGACGTCCCAGTGCACCACGCCCTGGGGGATCTGCCCTTCGCGATCCTCCTTGATCGTCTTCTGCTTGCAGGTGAGGCGCGCGTGGATCGTGTCGCCGATGTAGACCGGCTTCACGAAGCGCAGCCCCTCGAGGCCGTAGTTGGCGAGCACGGGGCCCGGCGCAGGATCGACGAAGAGTCCGGCCGCCGCCGACAGCACGAAGTAGCCATGCGCGACGCGTCGCTCGAAGAGCGACTCGCGCGCGGCGACGTCGTCCATGTGCGCGTAGAAGAAATCGCCCGAGATGCCGGCGAAGTTCACGACGTCGCTCTCGGTGACGGTGCGACGGTGCGTGACGAGCGTCTCGCCGATCTCGAGCTCCTCGAAGTACTTCCGGAAGGGATGCACGCGGTCGAGACGCTCGGCGGCGCCCTTGCTCCACTCGTGCGTCACGGCGGTGAGCGTCTGCGGCGCGCCCTGGAGCGCGGTGCGCTGCATGTAGTGCAGCACGCCGCGGACACCGCCCATCTCCTCGCCGCCGCCGGCGCGGCCAGGCCCGCCGTGCACGAGGTGCGGCAGTGGCGAACCGTGTCCCGTCGATTCCTTCGCGCTGTGGCGGTTCACGATCATGATCCGGCCGTGATACGCCGCGGTGCCGAGCGTCACTTCGCGCGCCACCTCGTCGTTCGCCGTGAAGAGCGATCCGACGAGGCTTCCCTTCCCCAACTTCGCGAGCTCGATCGCTTCATCGACGGTGTCGTAGGGCATCACCGTGTTCACGGGACCGAAGGCCTCGATGTCGTGCGGCTCCGTGTGAGCGAACGGCCTGTCGGTGTACAACAGCGTGGCGGGAAAGAATGCGCCCTTCACCGGATCCGCACCGACGACGTCGAGCGAGTCGGCGCCGCCGTACAGCAGCTCCGTCGCACTGCGCAGCCGCTCGGTGTTCGCCACGACTTCGTGCCGCTGATTGCGGCCGGCGAGGGGACCCATGCGCACCCCTTCGAGCGACGGATTGCCGACCTTCACACCGGCCAAGCGCTTGGCGAGCGCCTTCGAGACATCATCGACGAGCGCGGCGGGGACGAGCGTACGGCGGATGGCCGTGCACTTCTGGCCCGCCTTCACCGTCATCTCCTTCGCGACTTCCTTCACGAAGAGCTCGAACTCCTCGTTGCCGGTGACCGCATCGGGGCCGAGCATCGAGAAGTTGAGCGAGTCCGCCTCCTGATTGAAGCGAACGTTGTGCTCGAGGATGGCGGGACTGGTGCGAAGCTGACGAGCCGTCGCGGCGGAGCCAGTGAATGCGAGGGTGTCCTGACTCATGAGGTGGTCGAGCAGATCGCCTGCACTGCCGCACACGAGCTGGAAGCTTCCCGCGGGCAGGATGTTCGACTCGACGATCGCGCGCGCGACGATCTCGGTGAGGAAGCAGGTCACCGTCGCCGGCTTCACGAGACTCGGCATACCGGCGAGAAACGCCGTCGAGAGCTTCTCGAGCATCCCCCACACGGGGAAGTTGAAGGCGTTGATCTGCACGGCGACGCCCTCGAGCGGCACGCAGATGTGCCGACCGACGAAGCTGCCGCCCTTGCTCAACGCCTCCGGTCCACCGTCGACGTAGAAGGTCTCGTCGGGGAACTCGCGACGACCGCGGCTCGCATAGGCGAAGAGGGTGCCGATGCCGCCGTCGATGTCGATCCAGGAGTCGCCGCGCGTCGCGCCGGTAAAGGCGGACACGCGATAGAACTCCTCCTTCCGCGCCGTGAGATACTGCGCGAGCGCCTTGAGCATGCGCGCGCGCTGGTGGAAGGTGAGGCGACGCAGCGCCGGTCCGCCGACGGTGCGTCCGAAGTCGAGCATCGCGCCGAAGTCGAGCCCTTCGCTCGAGGCGACGCCGACTTCCTCACCGGTGACGGCGTCGTAGAGGAGCGTGCCGGCGCCGCCGCCGCTCACCCACTCGCCGAGTGCGTAGCTCTGGATGGTTGTCACATTGGCCATCTAGATGCGCTCCAGTACCGTCGCCATTCCCTGTCCCACACCAATGCACATCGTGGCGAGCGCATAGCGCGCGCCGGTGCGCTGCAGCTCGTGCGCCGCGGTCAGCAGGAGCCGGGCGCCACTCATGCCGAGCGGATGACCGAGTGCGATGGCGCCGCCATTCGGGTTGACGCGCGGATCGTCGTCGTCGATGCCGAGCTCGCGGAGACTGGCGAGCGCCTGCGCGGCGAACGCTTCGTTGAGCTCGATCACTCCCACGTCCTTCATCTCGATGCCGGCGCGCTCGAGTGCCTTCTTCGACGCCGGCACGGGACCGATCCCCATGGAGCGCGGCTCGACGCCGGCCACGGCGCTCGCGGCGACCCGGGCCATCGGTTCGGCGCCGATCTCGCGCGCGCCCCACTCCGAGACGACGAGCAGCGCAGCGGCGCCGTCGTTGAGCCCCGACGAGTTGCCCGCGGTCACGCTTCCCTTGCCATCGGCGCGGAAGGCGGGGCGCAGCTTCGCGAGCACCTCGGCCGTCGTGCCGGGGCGAATGAACTCGTCGCGCTCGACGCGAACGGGCGCTCCCTTGCGCTGCGGGATGTCGATCGGGGTGATCTCTATCGCGAAGCGGCCGGCGTCGCGCGCCGCTGCGGCCTTCTGCTGCGACCGGACGGCGAACGCGTCCTGGTCGGTGCGGCTCACGCCGTACTGCTCGGCCACGTTCTCCGCGGTCTGCCCCATCGAGTCGACGCCATATCGCTCGCGCAGCACGGGATTGATGAATCGCCAGCCGAGGCTCGTGTCGAAGAGCTCGACGTCGCGGGCGAACGGCTTGCTCGCCTTGCTCAACACGTACGGCGCACGCGTCATGCTCTCGACGCCGCCGGCGACGAAGATGTCCCCGTCGCCCAGCTTCACGGCGCGCGCGGCGTTCACGACGGCGCTCATGCCGGATGCGCAGAGTCGGTTCACCGTCTCGCCGGGTACGTCGACCGGGAGTCCGGCGAGCAGCGCGGCCATGCGTGCGACGTTGCGATTGTCCTCGCCCGCCTGGTTCGCGCAGCCGAGGATGACGTCGCTGACGTGCATGGGATCGAGCCTCGGATGCCGCGCGACGAGGGCAGCGATGACGTGTGCCGCCAGATCGTCGGGGCGGACCTCGGAAAGCTGTCCGCCGATGTTGCCGACGGCGGAACGAAGGCCGTCGATGATGAATGCTTCAGAGGTCATGCGGTCGTCGACAGGAGGGAGCGTCCGTCGCGCACGCGGCGACGGAGCAGCGGACTCGGACGGTAGCGATCCTCGCCGTACTCCGACTGCAGCCACTCGAGCCGGCGGAGAATCTCGGGCGCACCGATCGTGTCGCCCCAGGCGAGGAGACCGCGCGGATAGTTGACGCCCTTCGTCATCGCCAGCTCGACATCGCCTGGCGAGGCAACGCAGAGATGCACGGCGTCGATCGCCTCGTTGACGAGCATCGCGAGGATGCGATCGACGATCGCGCCGCCAAGCTCGCGGTCCTCCGCCGGCGTCGGCGCGACGGCGCCGGCGCGATAGTCGTAGTAGCCGCGCTCGCGCTTCCGGCCGAGCAGACCGGCTTCGACGAGCCGCCGCTGCGTGAGTGCAGGGCGATAGCGCGGATCGTAGAACGTCGCTTCGAACACGCTCGACGTGACGGCGAAGTTCACGTCGTTGCCGATGAAGTCCATCAGCTCGAACGGTCCCATCCGGAAGCCACCGATCTCGCGCATCGCCCAGTCGATCGTCGCCACGTCGGCGATTCCTTCCTCGAGGATACGGAGCGACTCGCCGTAGAAGGGGCGCGCGATGCGGTTGACGATGAATCCGGGGGTATCGCTGGCGACGACGGTCGTCTTCCCCCACGAGTCGGCGAGCGTGCGCATCCGGCTCGCGACCTCGGGGGACGTCGTGATCGCCGGCACGATCTCGACGAGCGGCATGAGGGGCGCGGGGTTGAAGAAGTGCATGCCGACGACGCGGTCGGCGTGCGCCACCCCGCCGCCGAGCGCGGCGATGGAGAGCGACGAAGTGTTGGAGGCGAGCACGCACTCCCGGGGCACGATCTGCTCCAGCGCGGCAAAGAGCGCGCGCTTCGCACCGAGGTCCTCGACGACCGCTTCGATCACGACGTCGCAGGGCGCGTACGCACGGAGCCCGCCGGCGACGTCGTCGCCGTCGGAGATGCGCTCCAGCGTATCGTCCGCGGCGGACTGCTCCAGGCGCCCCTTCGATACCTCGCGCGCGAGCGACGAACGGATCGTGTCCAGCGCACGCTCGACGGCGCCGGCCTGGGCATCGCCGAGCACGACGTGATGGCCCGCGGCCGCGGCGACCTGGGCGATCCCGCGCCCCATCGCGCCCGCGCCGATCACGCCGATGATGAGCTCCCGTTCGCTCGCCACGCTATCGACCCTGGAACCTCGGCTTCCGCTTTTCGACAAAGGCACGGACACCCTCCGCGTAGTCTTCCGTGCGCCCCGCTTCCCGCTGCAACTCTGCTTCGAGCGCGAGCTGGGTCTCGAGGTCGTTGTGCGTCCCCGCATTGAAGCCACGCTTGATGAGGCCGAGCGCACGCGTCGGCATCGTGGCGAACCGCTTGGCGACGTCGAAGCTGGTGCTCCCCAGGACGGTCGGGGGGACGACGTCGTAGATCAGCCCCCACTGTTTCGCGGTGCGGGCGTCCAGCTTCTCGCCGAGCATCGCGAGCGCGGCAGCGCGCTGGTAGCCGACGAGTCGGGGCAGGAGGAACGTTCCCCCACTGTCCGGGATCAGACCGATCTTCGCGAACGACTGGATGAACGTCGCGTCCTCAGCCGCGAGGACGAGATCGCAGGCGAAGGCAATGTTCGCGCCCGCCCCCGCCGCCACTCCGTTCACCGCGCAGACGACCGGCTTCTCGAGCGTGCGGATGGCGCGGATGATCGGCGAGTACTGTCGCTCGACCACGTCGCCGAGATCGGGGCTGACGCCGTCCCGCGGCAGCACCTCGGCGAGATCCTGGCCGGCGCAGAAGGCGCGCCCGCTCCCGGTGATGAGGACGGCGCGGACCGCGGTGTTCTCACGCGCCTCGCGCAGCGCGGCGGCCACCTCGTCGGCCATTCGCGCATTGAAGCTGTTGAGGACGTCGGGTCGGTCGAACACGACCGTGAGCACGCCGTCCTGCAACCCGACCTGGATGTGCTGGTAGGCCATGGTGACCATAAGGTATCCGGGGGCGGGGCGGATCGCACCGTGGTGGCTCCCCTTCCCGGCGTCCGGACGCCAGATTGAGGGACGCTCCAGCCCCCTGGACATCTCCGCCGACACAGCGAGCCTCGATGACGCACGCCGCGCCACCCAAGACCCGCCGCACGCCCTCTCAGCCCGCCGTCGACCCCCGGTTCGACTGGCGGCGGATCGCGTACAACCTGCTCGCGTCGCGCGCGATGGACGACCTGGAGGAGGCGACGAACCGGAACAAGGCATCGGTGCCCCGCGAGCACCTGATCCTCTACCAGTTCTCGTCGCGCGGGCACGAGCTCGCCCAGTCGATCCTCGGCACCCTGCTGGACCACCCGCATGACGCCGCGGGCGCCTACTATCGCTGCCGACCCCTCCTCCTCACGATGGGGCTCTCGATGGAGGACGCGCTCGGCAGCCCGCTCGGGCGTGCTGGTGGGTTCAGCGACGGGCGAGACATCGGCGTGGTGGGCAACATGCCCAGCACCGAGGGGCCGTGCGCACTGCCGATGGCCGGCGACGTCGGCTCGCAGTACACGCCGACGGCGGGCTGGGCCCAGTCGATCGTGTATCGGCGCGACACGCTGCGGGATCGTTCGTGGGACGGCGCAATCGCCGTCGTGCTCGGCGGCGAGGCGTCCGCGGCGACGAACGGCTTCTGGTCGTCGCTGACGATCGCGACGACGCTGAAGCTGCCGATGCTCTTCTACATCGACGACAACGGGCTCGGCATCTCGGTCAAGAGCGAGCTGCAGACGCCGGGCGCGAACATCGCGAAGAACCTCGCCTCGTTCACGAACCTGTTCGTGCGCGACGGTGACGGGTGCGATCCCGCCGAGGCGTCGCAGCTGCTGGCGGAGTGCGTCGAACACGTGCGCAGCGGCGAAGGGCCCGCGCTCGTCCGACTCACCGTCCCGCGACTGAGCAGCCATTCGGGCCCTGACAACCAGAGGGGCTATCGCACCGAGGCTGAGATCGCGGCGGACATCGCGCGCGATCCGCTGCCGCGGCTGCGACAGTATCTCGTGCCCGCGTTCATGTCGGAGGACGACTGGGCCGAGCTCGAGGCGACCGCGACGCGTGACGTCGCACGCGCCGCCGATGCAGCGCGTGCGCGACCGGCTCCCGAACCGGCGGACGTGAAGCGGTTCATCTACGCCGAGACGCCGCGCGAGACG
>DASVNI010000065.1:0-7371 GCA_036383935.1 Gemmatimonadaceae bacterium
GAATGCGGGAATGCGGGAATGCGGACGTTGTCATCCCGAGCGAGCAGAGCGAGTCGAGGGATCTGCACCTGCCGTTGCGAAGTGCAGATCCCTCGACTTCGCTCGGGATGACGACGCTGCCTTCGCTAATCCAGTGCCCGCGTCACTTCGTTCCCACAACTCCGGTGAACATCCCGAGCTGCTCCCGCCTCCACCACGCGCCAGTGCGCCGCTTCGTGTCGAGGTCGGTGAACCAGTATTGCCAGCGCACGGTGCGCACCAGGAGTGGTGGCGCGGAAGCAAATGGATTGCTGCGGAAGAGGCGCAGCACGCTCGGGCTGTTCTCGAGCAGACGCTGCTGCGCGGACACGACCCAGCTCGACTGCTCCCACGGGCCGAGCGAGGCGAACCAGAGATTCCAGTCGAAGCGCGGCTGATAGGGCGCGTAGATGCCCGGGCGCTCGTAGATGTCCTGCGGCTTGTACCGGAACGGATACGCGATCCAGGTCACGCCGTCCCGACTGCCCTGGAACTCGATCTCGTAGCGCGCTTCCGTCATCACGGCGAACAGTCCGTACGCATTCGCGATCCGGAATGGCGCGAGCGCCTGCGCCGGCCATGTCAGGACCGAAGGGGACGATGTCCCACCGACGAACGAGATGATCGTCACCCAGAACATGACGCCGAGCACGACGCCCTCCACCCAACGCCACGGTCTGGCGCGTGGACGCACCTCGGCATCGGCCGGCGGCGACGGCAGCCGGAGTCGCACGAGGAGCGCGTCGTCGAGTAGCAGCACGCCGAGCGACAGGACGAGATAGTTGAGGAAGGCGTAGTTCGCCGTCGCGATGATGCCGATCTGCAGCGCGGTCACGACGGCGAAGCACGCGAGGCGGAACGGCCGCGGAAGAAAGACCATCCAGACCAGCACGAGCTCGACGGCGAGCGTGAGGATCACCGTGCCGGCGTGATACCAGTGCGGGAAGTGCTGCACGTACCAGCCGAGCCAGGTCGGCAGAGGCCCGTTCTGGTAGTACTCGTCCATCGCGGTGAGATCGCGCCAGTGCGGATCGCCGCTCAGGAGCTTCACGAGCCCCGACTCGAAGTAGATGCGGAACCACTCCCAGACGAGCATGAAGTACGCGAAGCGCGACGGCGGATCGGTCGCGCCGAGTCCGGGACGCATGCCGCGCGGTGCGACGAAGCAGGAGATGAACCCGGCCTCGAGCAGCATCCCGTCCGACTGATAGCTCGAGAAGTCCTGGAGCGCGGCGACGCACGACAGGAAGAGCACCGTGCATAGCGCGACGGTGACACGCGGCCACACGTTCGCGGTGAGCAGGAGCGAGCAAACCACTCCCGCCACGATCAGTGCGGTGAGCGCGTGATCGCTCGCGCCGAGCCAGAGCAGCGTCGGCGCGTACCACACGCCCTGAGCGACGCCGAATGCGTCGCGTACCTGCTGTAGATACGGGCCCACCGGCAGGATGCCGCGCTCGCCGATCAGCCCATGAATCTGGAAGGCGAGCGAGTAGAAGGCCGAGAGGAAGATGAGCCCGAGCGCGCGCAGGAAGAGCCAGCGCGGCCAGAGCCGGCTCCGCACGAGTGGCGACTCGTCAGCGAGGAAGGACGGAAGCCGCATCCCCGCATCTCCTCATCCCCTCATCTCCGCATAATCCCGTACTTCGCGAGAATCACCCGCACACTGTCCAGCGGGAGCGCCGGCACGGTTCGGCCTCGGCTCGTCACCGTCGTCGCCATGAACATCGAGTTGTAGATCGCTTCCTCCGTCGCCTCGATCACGGCCTGGAAGAGCGGGGACATGTCGTCGTTGGTGAGCTCCTGCACGGCGCGCGGCGCGGGGGGTGCGTTCGGATCGCGCGCCGTACCAGGGGTGAGTCGTCGCCGCACTTGTTCCGCCGTCGAGAACGTCACGACGTAATCCCCCGAGCCGTTCGACCCGCTCGATCCGGTGCGCGCGACGCCGAACATCGCCCGCGCGGCGAGCCGCTCCAGATTGCGGTCCTGGATGGGCGCGTTCGTCGCGACGACGATCATGATCGACCCATCGCCGCGCTCGCGCTCGACGTCACCCTTGAACGCGTAGCGCCCGAGCTCACGCCCCACCGGCGCGCCGAGCACCTGGAGCACGCCGCCGAAGTTCGACTGCACGAGCACGCCGACCGTCCACCCGCCGAGAGTCTTCGGCAGCACGCGCGACGCCGTGCCGATGCCACCCTTCCACTCGAAGGCAATCGTGCCCGCACCCGCGCCCACGCTTCCCTCGGCGACGCGTCCATTCGTCGCGGCGGCGAGCGCGCGGCGGACGACCTCCGGCGTGATGGGGCGAGAGCGGATGGCGTTCAGTGTGCCGTCGTTCGTCTCGCCGACAACGGGATTGATCGACCCGACGCGTTCCATCCCCGGCTTCGCGAGCAGCTCGGCCACGAGCGCGTCGGCGGCGCGCCAGACGCAGAGCGTGCAGGTGAGGAGGATCGGTGTCTCGAGCTCGCCGAGCTCACGCACCTGCGTCGCGCCGACCAGCTTGCCGAACGCGTTGCCGACGAAGATCGCCGCCGGCACGCGATCGAAGAACAGGTTTCCGCCGTGCGGCAGGATGGCGGTGACGCCGGTGCGCACCGAGTCGCCGAGCACGATGGTCTCCTGTCCGACGAGCACGCCGGCGACGTCGGTGATCGCGTCGAGCGGCCCCGGTTTGAAGATGCCCGGCGCGACGCCGAGGTCGCGCGCACGCACGCGCGGCTCCTGCGCCTGCAGCGAACATGACAGTGGAAGCAGCGTGCCGGCGGCGAGCAGCAACGCGGCGACGAGGAGCTGTCGGGAGCGAGTCATGGAAGTGACTCGCATTCTGATGTGTCGCGTTCCGGTGCGGAAGGGCGACCGGAGCTACTCGGCCGTGCGCAGTCGCAATCGGTGCACGAAGGCGCGCTCGTCCTCCGAGAGGGCGCGAAGGCCCTGCGCCTCCACCTTCGCCCGGACGCGATCGAGCTCCTCGACCGTGAGCGCGTGCAGCCCGTCGCGCGGGATGGCATCCCAATCGAGTGTGCTCCACGAGCTCGCGTCGCCGACCGTCGCCGTGCGCAGCGTACGCCGATACTGGCTCCCGGCGGACGTGTGCGAGAGCCACGCGCAGAAAAGCGCACCGCCGGCGGCGCCGCCGAGCACTCCCAACCCCGGCATCCCACCGCCGCCCATGCCGCCGAAGCCGAACCGCCAGAGGAAGCGATAGCCGACCATGAACAGCAGCAGCTCGCGCGGCCCCACCGTGATGATGCCGAGCATCCGGACGCGGTTGAGCGGCCAGAGGTACGCGTGGACGACGAGCACGCCGATCGCGGCGGCCGGCCCACCGCCGAGCGGTCCTGGCGGCATCAATAGTTCGACGCCGATGCCGCCGAGCGCGCTCAGGACGAAGAGCAGGGCGAACTGCCAGGTGCCCAGCTTCTTCTCCACCTCGGGCCCGAAGTAGAAGAGGATCGCCGCCGCGGGCAGCGCGTCCAACCCTCCCGGGCTCGCACAGAGGAAGGTGAGCAGCGCCCCGCCGTTGACCGGATGGTGCGCCTTGTCGAGCAGCAGCGCCGGCGTGAACGTCGGGCTGATCGCATCGATCCCCGCGAGCGCCAGCATCGCCAGCGCCAGCACGGCCGACAGACGCACGTCGCGCATCCGATCGAGCAGAGAGTAGGCGGGATTGGCCATGATCAGCCCAGGCGCGCCTGTGCCTGGGGGAGATCCGCGCCGCTGTCGAGCACTTCACGCCATTCGGCGACGATCTCCTTGTAGCGAACGCCGACGGGGCGGATGCGCCGCCGCAGATCGTACAGACCGGCGGCGTGCACCTCGTTGCGCTCGACGCGGAGCGCATGTGGCCGGTCGATCTGATCGGTCAGCGAATACCAGATGAAGCCCACCACGGGAATTCTCGCGGCGCGCATCGCGACGACGTCCGCCCACTGATGCTCCAGCCACTCGACCGCGAGGTGGTTCACGCGATTCGTCGTGCAGGGAAAGATCGGCATCCGGTAGCGGTCGTGATACTGCGTCGCGAGCTGCAGGAGCCCCATCGCCATCACATGCGTCACCGTCGTGTGTCCCGTGGACGAGATGCGATGTTCGCTCGTGTGATGGTAGTCCACGCCAAGCCAGCGCTGGCCGACGGCGCGTCGCTCGCGGAAGAAGCTCAGGTCGTTCGACGTGACGCCATGCTCGTTGAGGAAGCGCGCCATGCCGGGCGCCAGCTCGTGCCCCGTCGTGAGATCGAGAGACAGGAACTTGAGCCCATTCATGTGCTCCGCGCGCGTCTGCGCGTCATGTCCTGCCGCGTGGAAGTGCTCGATCGACTCGCCCTGCACGATGATCGCATCGCGCCGCTCGGAGAGGATCGCCTCGACGGCCAGCTCATGCGCCATGCAGAGGTTGCGGATCGCGCTCACGAAGGCGCGCTCACTCCTCTCGCACTCGTTCCACCATCCCTCGAGGGCGGAGAAGTTCGCGGTGGTGAAGATCTCGTTCACCGGCGTGAAATGCCGGATCCACGGGTAGCGCCGCGCGAACGCGCGCGCGTACTCCGCGAAGAGCACGGGGAATGCGGGATCCTGGAAGCCGCCCAGCCACGACGGGACGCCGAAGTGACAGAGATCGGCGATGACGGTGATATCCAGCTCGCGCAGGCGCCGCATCTGCGCGTCGCACACGTCCCAATCGTACGTGTTCGGCCCGGTGTGCACGCGGTAATACGGAGGACCGTACCGCAACGCGTTCAACCCGCTCTCACGGACGAGCGCGAAGTCCTCTTCCCAGTGCGCGTAATGCCCGCACTTGTCCATCTGATCTATGCGTACGCCGCCTGCGATCGTTGGACAGCTGTTCTCGACGCCGGCGGCGAAGAGGAACGGAGTCGACGACTTCATTCAGTACGGGAGAGCAGCGGAGCCTGGATCGCGCGGTGGCGGGACGTCGCTCGATGAGCGACGCAGCCGCGCGAGCGTCACGCCCAATGCGTGACGGGTTGCTGAAAGACGACCGATGTGGCGCCGCGCCACACCGGAGCCGCCTCGGGGCCTAGGCGCCCGGCGCCTCGACGCGTGCGCCCGACGCCGCCGACGACAGCCACAGGCGTGGCACGAGAGCGAAGCGCTGCTCGTACTCCTGGGCCAGCACGTGACCGGCGTCACGCAGCGCCGCCTCGTCGCCCACCACGATCGCGCAGCCGCCCCAGCCCGCGCCGGTGAGCCGCGCGCCGCGCACGCCTGGCAGCGTGATCGAGCGCTCCACCACCCAGTCGAGCTCGGGCCTCGAGCACTCGTACAGATCGCGCAGCGACTCGTGCGAGCCCACGAGCAGCTCGCGCGAGATGCTCCCACCGGCGCGCAACGCGGCGACTGCATCTCGCACGCGGCGCGTCTCGCGCGAGACGTGCAGCGCGCGGCGGTCGAGCGGGTCGGGGAGCCGAGCCTCGAGCACCTGCTCCGGCTCCGCCGCGGCGAGCGACGGAAGCTCCGGCCACCGCTCGCGCAGCAGCCGCAGCGCTTCGTCGCACTCGGCCCGGCGCTCGTTGTAGTGCGACGTGCGCAGCGATCGCGGGATCGCCGTGTCGAAGATGAGCAGCGAGTCGCCGAAGGGAGCGAAGTCGTAGTGCGCCGTATCACACTCGAGGTGCAGCGCTTCTCCCACACGGCACAGCGCACTCGCGAACTGGTCCATGATCCCGCACGCGACGCCGACGAACCCGGTCTCGGCGCGCCATGCGGTCATCGCGGCCTGCTCGAGTGAGAGGGGGACGCCCAGCACGCCGGCGACGGCCAGCGCGGTGGCGACTTCGAGCGCGGCGGACGAGCTCAGGCCGGCGGCCGCGGGCACGTCGCTCGCCACGGCCAGATCGAGCGAGCTGTTGGCCCCGGAGGTAGTGAGCAACGGAGCCGCGACCCCGGTCAGATAGTCCCACCACTCGCCGCTCCGCGTCGGCGTCACGAGCGAGCTGGTGCCCATGGACGGGTGCGTGGCCGACACCGCGCGCAGCGTGGGCCTGGGCTCGCCCTCGCGGGCTGCCGCCGCGACCCAGGTGCGCCGTGCGATGGCGATCGGGAGCACCTCGCCGCCGTTGTAGTCGGTGTGCTCGCCGATCAGGTTCACCCGACCCGGCGCGGAGGCGATGACGTCGGGCTCGCGCCCGAAGCGGTCGACGAACAAGGCGCGGACGCTCGCGGCGTCAGCGGCGGAGGAGGGAGACGTCATGCAGCTCGATGTTCGGGCCGTGCGGCGCGGAGGATCCGGCTACTTCGTGTAGCCGAGGACGGTCGCCGTCTTCGTCGTGAGGGTCATGCTCGTCGTCGTGAAGGTGCCCGTGTACGTCGTCGTGGCGCCTTCGAAGAGCGTGACGTTCGACCCGCTCACCAACCAGCTTCCGCTGACCATGAGGGTGTCGCCGTTGGGATTCCCGCCCGCCTTGTAGAGCACGATGGTCGTCTGCGTCCACCCCGAGTCGTTGACGACGAGCGTCCCCGAGACGAGCGACGAGTCCGCGAAGGCCACCGGCAGCGCCTTGGAGTCCGCCGTCTTGAGGGTGTAATTGCCGTTGATCGGCGAGCTCGACCCGCCAGGCCCCGTGCAGCTGCTGCTGGTCGGTGACGTGGCGCAGTCAACGCCACTACCGCCGCACGCCGCGAGACCGGCGAGGGCGAGGGAGGCGATGGCGAAGGTGAAACGCATGCGGAAACTCTCCAGATGATCCAGACCGAACCTTGAGCGGTGCGGCAGCGACTGGCAAGGGAGCGAGGTGGACCGTGCGCCTGACGTGGCGCCGGCCTCGCGGGGTCGTCTTCCATAATGGGAGTTGGCCCAAGGACGGCCCTGCTCTCAGACGCCCCAGGGTCGCTAACTTGCTTTGCCGATGACCAGGCCGCACCGACCGACCAGACGATAGCCTACCGTGCCCCCGACGCAGACCGACTCGCTCCGTAACCTGCCGCCCTACGTCTTCGCCGAACTCGACCGACTCAAGGCCGAGGCGCGAGCTCGTGGGGCGACTCTCGTCGATCTTGGTATCGGCAGCCCGAACCTCCCGGTCGCGCCGGGAATCATTCGGGCCATGGCCGTTGCCGGCGAGGAGCCGACGTCGGGGGCGTATCCGCCGTTCCGGGCGACGCAGGGCTACTTCGAGGCGATCACGGACTACATGCATGCCCGCTTCGGCGCGACGATCGAGCCGGAGACGGAGGCGCTCGCCCTCAGCGGCGCCAAGGAGGGGATCGCCCAGCTGATCTTCGCCCTGTGCGGACCGCGCGACGTCGTGCTCGTGCCGGAGATCTACTATCCGGTGTTCGCCCGCGCGCCGCTGCTCTGCGGCGCCGAGGTGCGGTGGGTGCCGATGCG
>DASVNI010000066.1:0-7952 GCA_036383935.1 Gemmatimonadaceae bacterium
ACCCCGGAGCGACGATCGTGTCGTTCGACGAGGTGCCGGTTTCGGTGGTTTCGTACGAGAATCTCGAGAGTGTCCGGTTGGTGAGAGAGTTTCTGGTGGCGCCGGAGAGGTACGTGGGGCGGATAACGGCCACACCCAGTAGGTAGTACTCGGTACCAGGTACCGAGACTGGCATACTGCCTCCCGGAATGTGAGGCGAGATCTCGAATTAGATCCTGGGGTCAGATACCGAAGGTGTCTGACCCCTTGGCGCGAAAGGGCTCTGACCCCGGGCTCTGACCCCGGGCTCTGACCCCACAGGCGAACGGCCGTACTCAGTACCAGTACCTGGTACGAAGTACGGCCGTCTGCTCGTCTGATAGAGCGACTTACGAGGCCTTCTGGGGGACGTTGTGCCAGTCTCAGTACCAGGTACTCAGTACTCACTACTGGGAGTGGCAGTTCAGACCACTGGGAGTGGCAGTTCAGACCACTGGGAGTGGCCGTTCAGCTACTTCGTGGCTTCAGCCGCCGACTTCTCGGTAGCATGCTCGCCGGCGTACATGGCGTTGGTCATGCGGACGATGCCGAACAGGATCACGAACAGCGTGATGCCGCCGAGGATCAGGCCGCTGAAGCCGGCCGACTTGTCACCGGATTCGGGGGCGCTCATACGACGCTCACCTTGTTCATGACGTCGTTCTTCTTGATCTGCTTCATCACGTCCAGGCCTCCGGTGATCTTGCCGAACACGGTGTGCACTCCGTTCAGATGACGGGTGTTGTCCTCGGAGAGCACCATGAAGAACTGGCTGCCTCCGGTATCCTTTCCAGCGTGTGCCATCGAGAGGGCGCCGACTTCGTGCTTCCGGGGGTTGCCGGCCGTCTCGCACTTGATCCGCCAGCCAGGGCCGCCGGACCCGATGCGCGGGTCGCCTTCAGGCAGGTCGCGCGAGTAGGGGTCGCCGCCCTGCACGACGAAGTCGGGGATGACCCGATGGAACTTCACGCCGTTGTAGAATCCGGAGTTGGCGAGCTTCTCGAAGTTCTCGACCGTCTTGGGGGCGTCCTTGTCGTAGAGCTCCGCGGTGATCGTTCCGCGATTGGTCTCGAAGGTGGCTGTCTTCAACTGGCGTCTCCACGGGGTGAGGGGCAAAGATACTCGGGGCGGGGTGTGGCGTGCTACCGGTGGCGCGGGGTCCACTGGTGACCGCGCCGCGCACGATCACCTCTCGTGCGCGGCGCGTGCTTGGGTCGTCGCAACTTTCACCCCTGGCTGGCTCGATGCGCGTCGTCCTATCCGCGGTCCTTCTGGCGCTGGCCCTCGCGTGCGGGGGAGAAGGCGGCCGTGCGACCGGGCCGGCGGGTCCGGTGGTGGCGACGCTCACCCTGTCGGATCCCGGCGGAGCGCTGCAGGTGGGTGCGTCGCTCACCCTCGTCGCCGACATCCGCGATGCGTCGGGGGCGGCGATCACCGCGAAGACGCCGACGTGGACGACCTCCAATCCGGCGGCCGCGACGGTCGCGAACGGGGTCGTCAAAGGCGTCGCGCCGGGCAACGCGATCATCACGGTAACAGTGGACGGGAAATCGGCGGGGACGCAGGTGACGGTCATCCTTCCCCCTGTCGTCGCCGTCGCGATCACGCCGCTCGCTACGTCGCCGGTGGTGGCCGGCACGACGACACCGCTCGAGGTCGTCCTGAAGGCCGGCGACGGCACCGTTCTGTCCGGGCGCCCGATCACCTTCAGCTCGTCGGCGCCACTGGTGGCGACGGTGAACGGAGTGGGGCAGCTCGTGGCCTCGAGCCCGGGCACGACGACGATCACGGCGACGAGCGGTGGAGTCTCCGGAACGCTGTCGGTCGTCGTCGTCGCGCCGGAGGGTTCGGTCGCGCCGACGATCGCGTCGATCTCGCCGGCGTCGCTCTCGCCGGGGACCACGGCGACGATCACCGGGAGCGGCTTCCTCGCACCGGCATCGAACGCGGTGACCATCGCGAGCGTGGCGGCGGCGGTGGTGGCGGCGACGCCGACGTCGCTGACGTTCGTGGTGCCGCCGACCGGTCTTCCCTGTCAGAGCGCGCAGAACGCGCCCGTCACGGTGGCGACCGTGGGAGGGATGGCGACGGTGAGCCATCCGCTCGTGGTCGCGACACCGCGCGCCCTCGCGGTGGGGGAGAGCTTCGTCACGGACGCGAGCGGGTCGATCGCCTGCAACGAGCTGCCGGCGGGAGGGAGCTACCTCATAACGGTGTTCAACGGGGCGACCTCGCCGACGATCACGGCGCGGTTCGATCTTCGGGGCGTGGCGGGGGGCAGTCTGGCGTCGCGCATACCGGTGTCTCAGCCGGCGGCAGCTGTAGCACCGATCCCGATCCCGATCGGCGCGCCAACCGGCGCGTCGACGTCGCACAGTGAGCACCTGAGTCGGCTCGACGACGACCGCGCGCTGCTGGAGCGGCTCGGCGCGCCGCGTCGGCCGGTGCGCGGGCCGTCCTTCTCCCGGTCGAGCAGCGTGCCGTTGCCGCTCACCGTCGGATCGACGACGACGCTCAACTATCACTACGCGAATTGCACGGCGGCGGGCACGACGAGCATCACGGCGCGCGTGGTGTACATCGGCGCGCACGCGGTAGTGCTCGAGGACGTGGCGGGACCGCTCGCCGGCACGCTCGACAGCGACCTCGTCGCGCTGGCCGATCAGTTCGAGCGCGTGTCCTATCCGCTGTTGCTCAACTTCGGCGATCCGCTGGCGTACGACTCGAAGACGGACGGGAACGGCCACATCGTGATCCTGTTCACGCCTCGTGTGAATTCACAGTCCGCCAACCTGCTCGGCTTCGTCACCTCGTGCGACCTGTATCCTGGGCAGACGGATCCGTCCGTCGCCGGGAGCAACGAGGGGGAGATCTTCTACGCGCGGACGGTAACGGACACGTCGTCGACGAGCACGTCGCTGAATGGACGGACCGAATGGCTCCGTCAGATGCCGGCGACGATGATCCACGAAGCGAAGCACATCATCTCGTACGCCGAGCGTCTCTCGCGCGGCGCCACGGTGTTCGAGCAGACCTGGCTGGAGGAAGGGACGGCGCAGATCGCGAGCGAGCTGCTCGGCCGCGCGCTGCACGGCAACGGATGGCGTGGCGACGCGGGCTACACGCCGTCGCTGTCGTGCGAGGCGCTTCCGACGACGGCGGGGTGTGCCGGCGCGCTCGTGATGACGAACCACTTCACCTTTCTCTCGAACTATCTCCGGTCGTTTCAGAGCAAGTCGGTCCTGAGTGGCGCGGAGGACAGCGATATCTACGGCAGCGGATGGCTGTTCGCGCGCTGGCTGACGGACACCTACGGCGGCACGAACGAAGGGGCGTTCCTGCGATCGATCGTGCAGGCGAGCACGCTCACAGGCGCGGCGAATGTGGAGGCGGCGACGGGGAAGACGTTCCCGCAACTGCTCGCGCAGTTCTCGCTGATGGTTGCGGCGGACGACCTGCCGAACGTGACGGGCCCTTACGTGGAGCCGAGCTGGAACCTGCCCGACGTGCTGCTCGGGCTCACGGAGTCCGGATCACAGCCGCCCGTGCCGCTCGCATGGCGTCAGGACGCGGGCGGTTCGTTCGCGGTGTCGAGCCGCGGGCTGAAGGGGGGCGGAGCGGCGCTCGTGCGCCTCGACGCGGGCGGGACGCAGCTGCTGGATCTGCGCGCGGCGGGCTCGACGCCGTTGACGTCGGCGTCGCCGATCGGGTTGGCGGTATTGAGAATACAGTGAGTTGGTTGCGGGCCTCGGGACGCGCCTGCGTTTCAAGGGGTCAGAGTCTGCGACTCTGACCCCAGCCTCACGCACTCACTCTGCTCGGGCACACATCCTCGAGCACGCACTCTCCGCATCGTGGCTTCCTGGCGTCGCACACCTGGCGGCCGTGATCGATGAGGAGGTGGGAGAGGATCGTCCACCGCTCCTGCGGGAAGAGCGGGAGCAGCGCCTGCTCGATCTTCACCGCGTCGCTGTCGGTGGTGAAGCCGAGGCGATTGCTCAGGCGGGTGACGTGCGTGTCGACGACGATGCCGTCGTTGCGGCCGAAGGCGTTGCCGAGGATGACATTGGCCGTCTTGCGTCCCACGCCGGGGAGGACCACGAGTGCGTCCATGTCGGCAGGCACCTCACCGCCGTGGTGGTCGACGAGCGCGGTGGCCATGCCGACGAGGCTCTTCGCTTTGTTGCGAAAGAAGCCCGTGCTCTTGATGATCTCTTCGACGTCTTCCTGACGCGCGGCGGCGAGGGCGCGCGCGTTCGGATAGCGGGCGAAGAGAGAAGGGGTGACCATGTTGACGCGCTTGTCGGTGCACTGCGCGCTGAGGATCGTGGCGCAGAGCAGCTCGAACGCATCGTGGAAGTCGAGCGCGCAGTGCGCGTCGGGATAGCGCTCGAGCAGTCGGTCGAGGACGAGCGACGCGTGCGCGTTCAGCGCCGCGCCGCTCGGACGTGCGGCCGAGCTCTTTGCCGGTGTTCTCTTCGCAGGGAGCTTCCTTGCCGGGGCCCGTTTCGCAGGTGACTTCTTCGCTGGAAGCTTTTTCGCGGGGAGCTTTCTCGCCGGCAGCTTCTTCGCCGGCCGCTTCGTGGAAGGAAGCTCCTTCGCGGGACGCTCCGTGGCGGGAAGCCCCTTCGTCGCAGGCTTCCGCTGCGCGGACTTCCGCGCTGCGGCGCTCTTCGTGGTACTGGTTCGACGCGCCATGCTAGCGCCCTCCCCGTGCGCGCCGCGCACGTGCGAAGGCGAGCACGTCGTCGGCGGAGCGGGTGTTGAGCACGTCGCCCGCGGTGAGGCCACCCTTCCGTGCGATGCCAACGCCGGTGTTCACGTGATCGAGTCCTCTTGGTGAATGTGCATCGGGGCCGATCTCGATCGGCACGCCGCGCTCGCGCGCGTACGGGATGTGACGCCAGTCGAGGTCGAGCCGATGGGGATCGGCGTTGAGCTCGATGGCGACGCCCACTTCTCCCGCCTTGTCGATGACGGCGTCCAGATCGATCGGGTACGGCTCGCGCGAGAGAAGGAGCCGTCCAGTCGGGTGGCCGAGGATCGTGAGGCGCGGATCGTCGAAGGCGCGGAGCACGCGTGCCGTCATCGTCGCGCGATCCATCGAGAATCGCGAGTGCACCGAGCCGACGACGAAGTCGAATCGATCGAGCAGCGCGTCGCCGTAGTCGAGCGAACCGTCGGCGAGGATGTCGCACTCGACGCCCTTGAGGATCCGAACGTCGGTGCGCGCGGCGTTGAGCGCGTCGATCTCGTCGTGCTGCGCCGCCACGCGGTCGCGCGACAGGCCGCCGGCGTAGAACGCACTCTCCGAATGATCCGTGATGCCGATGTAGCTCCACCCGCGCTCGCGCGCCGCGTCGGCCATCTCGGCGATGGTCGCCTTGCCGTCGGACCAGGTGGAGTGGCAGTGCAGGACGCCGCGGAGGTCGGACGTCTCGACGAGCGCCGGAATGGATCCGCGGGCCGCGATCGCGAGCTCGCCGCGGCCCTCACGCAGCTCCGGCGGAATGAACGGCAGACCAGCATGGGCATAGAGGGTCGCTTCGTCGGTGATGGGCACGAGCGCGTCGCGCTCGTCGACGAAGTGATCGCCCTCGAGCGCGAAGCCACGCTCGCCGAGCAGTGCGAGCACCTGTTCGACGTGCTCGGTCGATCCGGTGGCGCGCCAGAGCGCGACGGCGAAGTCGGTCGCGTCCACGCAGTACAGGTCGAGGCAGGTGCCGTCGACGTAGCTGATGGTGACCGAGGCGTGCCCGACGCCGCGCGCACTGCGCACGCCGGGCGCATTGGCGAACGATGCGGCGACCTCCGCCGGACGCTCGCGGCACGCGGCGACGAGGTCCACGTCGCGCGCAGTCTCGACACGGCGGCGGAGCGAGCCCGCGATCTCGGCCGTCAGCACGGCGGGATGCGCGCGCACCATCGCGAGCAGGCGCGCGCCCTCGGCGAGGGCGGCAGGGTAGAGCTGCCGCTTGCCGGTGGCGCGGAGGAATTCGATCCCACGGAGGATCTTCGCCGCGGTCTTGGGCCCGTAGCGCGGGAGCGTCGCGACGCGGCCGTCGCGCGCCGCCTCCTCGAGCGATTCGATCGAGTCGATGCCCAGTGCCTCGTGCAGCTTGTGGATCTTGGCGGTGCCGAGTCCCGGGACGCGCAGCAGCTCGAGGAGCCCGGGGGGCGTTGCGGCACGCAACTGCTCGAGATATCGCGACTCGCCCGTCTCGATCAGATCGCGTACGACGGAGAGGGTCGCGGGACCGATTCCCGGCAGCTTCGCCAGCTCGCCGCTGCGGTAGAGCGGCGAGAGGTCGTCGGTGTCGAGCGCGAGCAGCGCCGTAGCCGCCTGCTCGTACGCGCGCACCTTGAAGGTGCTCTCGCCGCCCAGCTCGAGGTGCGCGGCGATCTGTCCGAGCACGTGCGCGGCGGTGCGGGGATCCATGCCGAAAGATAATCGGCACGGCTCGGACGCCGGTGCTATCCCTCGATGCCGGCGAAGACCTTGAGCTTCTCGACGATCTCGTGGAGCTGCCGCTCCGTGAGCTCGATCTCGGCGGCGGCGCCGTCGGAGTCGAGCAGGCCGGCGCGCATGGAGATGGCGACCTGGTTCAGGTAGCGGATCTTCTCGAGGATGTCCTCTGTCGCCTTGCGCAGTCCGGTGAAGCGGCGCTTCTCGGCGAGGGCGCGCCGGTAGCGGAGCATCAGCTCCTGCGGCGTCAGGCGTCGGGCGAGCGTGAGCGTCTCCTCGCGCGTGCGGCCGGGCAGGGAGCCGCGGTCGGGAACCCCAGTGTCGTCCCACGCCTCGTCGGCGAACCAGAGATGGCCGACGTATTCGATGCCGTCGAACATGACCTTGCAGGTCACGTTGAAGCGACGGCCGTCGTACTCGAGGGTGGCGATGTGGGGCTGGACGTTCTCGTCACGCACGGAGGGCATCACTGAGCGGGTGGGGTGGATCCGGTGTCGCGCAGGAAATCACGAAGCAGGGTGAAGAGCTGCTCCGGTTGTTCGACGTAAGGGACGTGTCCGCTCGCCTCAATGACGATGCACGTCGTGCCGAGGGCACGCGCGGCGGCCTCGGACGACGCGAGCGGGATCGGGTCTTGGCGCCCGTGTACCACCAGTGTCGGCAGGTGCACGCTTTCCAGCGAGTGCGTGAGGTCGTAGTCGTCGAGCGACTGCCAGATCGACTGCTGCACGCGGCCGGTGACGCGGAAGGGGGTGAGGTCGCTCGCGCGCGTCGGGTCGGCGAAGTAGCCGGCGACGCTGACTTCGAAGGCGCGGTGCCGGTATGCGTCGGGGTCGCGTTCGCGGAGTCCCGACGCCTGAAGCTCGGCGCGCAGGGCAGCGACCTCGGGGCTCGCCTGGCGTCGGGCGAGCTCCTGCTCGAACGCCTGGCGGGCCGACCGCGTGATCGGCGCCGGATCGATCAGGGCGAGGCGCACCGGCGCGGGGGAGACGCGTCCAGCCGCAGCCTCGACGGCGTACAGCATCGCGAGCAGCCCGCCCCACGAATAGCCGACGATGGTGAGTGGCTCGACGTGGAGCTCGGTGGCCACGCGGCCGACGTCGGCTACCTGATCACGCCACCCGATGACGGCGCGGTCGTCGTCGTGGCGGGAGCGGCCGCCCCCGCGCTGGTCGTAGGTGACGACGCGATGATCTTCGGCGAGGGCGAGCATCTGCGGGAGCAGGTACTCGTGGCTCGCGGCGGGCCCGCCGTGCAGGAGGAGCAGGGGTGGCGCGTCGGCTGGGCCCCACTCGGCCCAGTAGAGGGGAACCGGAGTGGTCGTCGTGAATCCGTCTGCGCGCGGCGGCGGGATTGGTGGCATCGCGCTGGATTGTGGCGGAGTGCACCGATTTGGGGTAGTGGTGTGAGTTGGTGAGTTGGTGAGTTGGTGAGTTGGTGAGTTGGTGAGTTGTTGAGTTGGAAACGA
>DASVNI010000067.1:0-4515 GCA_036383935.1 Gemmatimonadaceae bacterium
AGTGTGAGGACGCGGTGGTGGGCCGGGCCGGTGTTGGCGACGATCAGCGTGCTGCCGGTGGGGGCGCTGGCGAGAGCGATGCCCGCGACGTCTCGCGTTGCGAGGAGGCCGCTCTGCCGCGACGAGACGGGTGTGAAGTGCCCCTGCCCGTCGCCGCGCAGCCAGAGTCCGTTGCCGGCGTCGAAGCGAGGCGTGTTCGGCTCGGTGTCGTACTGGTTGCCGGCGACGATCAGATCGAGGTGGCCGTCGCCGTCGACGTCGTGGACGACGATGCCACGGACTGGCGATATCTGCGCCATGTCGGGGAGCGGCGTCGCGGTGAACTTGCCGCCGCCGTCGTTGTGCAGCATGACGCTGGCGAAGGTATCCGCCTCGTAGTGCGTGGCCTTCTGAAGCTGCGACGGAGTGAGGAGCTGCGGGATCGTCGCCTCGGAGAAGGCGCCATAGGTCGGAAACTTGAGCCCGAGCAGGTACATCTCGCGGCCGAGGGGCACCATGCCGGCGAGGGGCCACTCGGTCTTGCCGATGCGCTGCGTCAGCACGACGTCGGTGCCGAGGTTGTTCTGGAAGTCGCCGGCGTAGACGCCGAACAGGGTGTCCTTCCCCGTCACGTAGCCGTGGTTCAGCCCGAGGTTGCCGGCGACGAGGTCGGGGCGGCCGTCGCCGTCGAAGTCACCGACGGCGAGGCTGGACCACCATCCGCGCATCGACGGCAGCGTCGTGGAGGTCGTGACCTCGCGCAGCTTCGTGCCATCGTTGTGGAAGAAGCGGATCGTCTCCCATTCGCCGACGGTGACGAGGTCGAGCTTCCCGTCGCCGTCGAAGTCCACCCACTGGGCGTCGGTGATCATGCCGCCGGGCTTCACCAATTCCGGCGCGACCGACTCGGTCACGTCGGTGAAGCGGCCGCCGTCGTTGCGGAGGATGAAGCTGCGGGTCGGCAGGGGCCACTGCCGAGGGTTGAGGCGCCCGCCGACGAAGAGATCGAGCTTGCCGTCGCCATTGAAGTCGCCGGCGCGCACCGTGGAGGTGACGGTGGGAGTCTTCGGCAGCGCCAGCGAGTCGCGGACGAATCGTCCGTCGCCCTGGTTGATGTAGAGGCGATCCTGAAGGAAGGGTGAGCTCGCGACGAGCTGATAGCCGCCGCTGGCGACGTAGAGATCGGGGCGGCCGTCGCCGTTGGCATCGAAGAACAGTGCGCCCCAGTCCTCCATGGACCTGTCCGCGTCCCAGGGCTGTGCGGGAGCCGGGGCGAACCGGCCATCCTTGCCCTGAAGGAACAGCCGACCGGGTGAGCCAACGCCACCGCCGACGAACACGTCGTCGAACCCGTCGCCGTTCACGTCACGCACGGCGAGCGCTGGGCCCTGTCGTGACAGCATGTAGGGAATCAGCGCCTGAACGCCGAAGTCGCCGAGGGTGGACGCCTGATGGACGTACGTCAGGCCGCTCGTGGAATCGCGGGGGACGAACGTTGGATCTGCCGCCGGCGGCGGCCGCAGGTCGCCCTGATGCTTCTCGCGGGCGTCGGACTGCTTCACGACGACGCGCCGGTCGGCCTCGAGGTTGGTGAGGAGCTGGTAGCGCCCGTCCGGCCAGACGATCTGCAGGCTGTCGACGCGCTTGGCCTTCCCGAGGCCGAAGTGGGCGCCATTGTCCATGCTGGACATGAAGCCGCGGTAGGGCGTGTAGTAGAGATACTGCTTCTGACCGCCCGCCGTGGCGACGAGCGACGTGCCGAGGCCGCGGTCGTTCGGCGCATCGCCGTGGAGATCGACGTGGAGCCAGTGGTGGGCGTCGTCGTCGGTGGGCTCGACGTTGGCGTAGATGAACGCGGGGGCGTCGATGTTGTTCACGACGAGGTCGAGGCGCCCGTCGCCATCGAGATCGGCGTATGCCGCGCCGTAGGAGAAGCTCGGTCGCTCCATCCCCCAGGCGCGCGTCTTGTCGGCGAAGCGGATACCCCCCTCGTTGCGGAAGATGTAGTTCGGCTCCGCGTAGGCCGGCAGGTGGTTGAGGATCTCCATGCCGGCGCGCCGCGAGCCGGCGGACGCGCCCGGGACCAGCGCGCGCGACGCGGTGGTCATGTAGTCGAGATCGTTCACTCCCTTCGGATAGCCGTTCCCGATGAACAGGTCCTTGCGGCCGTCGTTGTCGAAGTCGGCGAACAGGGCGCTCCAGCTCCAGTCGGTATGCTCGACGCCGGCGATGCGCGCGATCTCGCTGAAGACGAGATCTCCCTTGGGCGTGACCCCGTTGCTGAGCTGGAGCGAGTTGGCGGAGTAGTCATCCGCGTAGCCGCGACTGCGCGAGCCCGCCATGCTGGCGAAGGTCTGGTAACCCATCGTGCGCTTCCGGCGGGCGAGCGTATTCGGCATCATGTCGACCTGCATGACATCGGGCCAGCCGTCGTTGTTGAAGTCGGCGATGTCGATGCCCATGCCGGCGAAGCTGGCATGCCGGAACCACTCCCTGCGCTTGTCGGTGAAGGTGCCGTTGCCGTTGTTCACGTAGACGACGTCGTTGGTGATGACGTCGTTCGAGACGTAGATGTCCGGCCAGCCGTCGCCATTGATGTCGGAGACGACGACGCCGAGCCCGTAGCCCGGCTTGCGCAGGATGCCCGCCTGCTCGGACACGTTGGTGAAGTGGCCGTGGCAGTCGTTGTGATAGAGCTCGTTGATGCTGTTCGGCGTCTGGCCGGGGACGCCGAAAGGGAGGCTGGCGACGTCGCCGCGGGTGAAATCGCTGGGCGAGTTGTTGAGGACGAAGAGATCGAGGCAGCCGTCGCGGTCGTAGTCGAGGAAGGCGGCGTGGGTCGTGAAGCCGGAGTCGGCGATGCCGTACTTCGCGGCCTCCTCGCTGAAGTGGCCCTTCCCATCGTTGACGAAGAGCAGGTTGGCACGCTGGGCGGGCGTGGACCACTCCGGGCCGGAGACGGAGACGTAGATGTCGAGGGCACCGTCGCCGTTGATGTCCACCATGGAGACGCCAGTGGCCCATGTGTGAGTCGAGACGCCCGCCTTCTCGGTGACGTCCTCGAACTTCATCTGCCCTTTGTTGTGGTACAGGCGGCTGGAGACCTTGTTGCCCGCGAAGTAGATGTCGGGGAGGCCGTCACCATCGACGTCGCCGACCGCGACGCCGGCGCCATTGTAGATGTAGACGTCGGTCTGGACGTTCAGCGAATCGTCCGCCTTGATGGTGTTGGCGAAGGTGACGCCGGTCTCGCTCGGGTCGAGGAGCTTGAAGACGGGACGCTCGTGCTCGCCGCAGGCGACTGCCCACACAAGCGGGATGAGCGCTGCGAGGCGCCGGGACGGAGTGAGCAGCTGCTTCATGTGGGGTTGCGCAGTGCTGAGTGCGGAAGGCGGGCCCTGAATGATACACCGGTGCGCGATGGCTGCTCCTCTCGACGGGGCCTATATTTTCGCGCATGGACAAACAGCTCCCGATCTCGCGCGTCATCAACCTCATCCCGGATGACTCCCAGCGGCTCTGGTCGGCCAGCCCCGACGAAGGGCGCCGCCGCCTGCTGGCGGATGACGTCTCCGGAGTACTCGACCTGGACGGATCGTTCGCGCTGGTAGCGCAGGACGGGCAGCGCGTCCTGCTGGCGCGGAGCCTCGACCGGCCACTGCGGTACTTCCTGGCGAAGGCGGTGGACGGACCGGCGCTGATCGTGGCCGAACGGATCGATGAGATTGCAGCCGAATTGGCCAGGCGGGGTTGGGGAGGGCAGTTCCACCCGAGCTACACGCGGATGGTGCCGGCGCACCACGTGACGATGCTCCGGCTGGTGGGCTGTCCCGATCCGAATCCCGTGCACCGGCGGTTTTTCGATCCGCCGCGTGGTACGCTGCCGGCGGACCTCGACGAGATCGGCCGCCGGTACATCGAGGCGGTGTACTCCGAGCTGCGCCGCTGGCTCGCCGTGCAGGATCCGGCCGCGCCGATCGGCGTGCCCTTCTCCGGCGGAATCGACAGCGGCGCGGTGCTCATGTGCCTGAATGCGCTGCTGCTGAACGAAGGGCAATCGCCGGCGCGACTGAAGGCGTTCACCCTCTCGGTGGACGGCGACGGCGACGACGCACGGCAGGCGCGCGACTTCCTGCGGCGCACGAACCTGGAGATGCTCGGCGAGACGATCGACGTGCCATCGAGCGCGCTCGACCCGCTGCGTGCCGTCTCGGTGATCGAGGACTACAAGCCGCTCGACGTCGAGTGCGCGGCGGTGAACCTGCAGCTTCTCAGCGAGATCAGGGCGCGGTACCCCGAGTGGCGGCTGCTCGTGGACGGCGACGGCGGTGACGAGAACCTCAAGGACTACCCGATCGAGGAGAACAGCGAGCTGACGATCCGCAGCGTCGTCAACAATCGCATGCTCTACCAGGAAGGGTGGGGCGTGGAGTCGATCAAGCACTCGCTCACCTATTCGGGAGGACTCAGTCGCGGGTGCGTGCGCGGATACGCCGTGGCGCGGGAGCTCGGCTTCGTGGAGTTCAGCCCGTACAC